>JBIQMD010000052.1:0-8262 GCA_044463725.1 Truepera radiovictrix | reverse complement strand
ATCGCGTCGCGACTGGCGCCGTGCACCTGCGGCACGGCGCGCAGTGAATATGCGTCCTGTACCCGGTCGCACTCCGCGTGCGCCTTGACTATCTCCGAGCCCGCCAACAGCCTGCGCATGTTGGAGCTCACCGTGACGGCGCCAGGGTGAGGGCGTAACCGCACCACCGCCGGGTTGAACGGCATGTGGCTGCCCATCGCGGCTTCAACGGTCATGGCCGCGGCCAAGTCGGCGTGCTGCGCCAGGCGCTCGGCGTCGAGCAGGGTGAGGGCCAGCAGCGCAGTCATGGCCTGCGTGCCGTTGATGAGAGCCAGACCCTCCTTCGCCAGCAGCTCCAGCGGCTCGAGGCCCGCCGCGGCCAGTGCCGCCGCGCTGCTCGACAGTTCGCCGCCCACCTCAACCTCACCTACGCCTAACAGGACGAGGCCTATGTGCGCCAAGGGTGCCAGGTCACCTGAGGCGCCCACCGACCCCTGCGAGGGAACCACCGGGTGGATCCCCTTGTTGAGGAGGTCTAGCAGCCGCTCCACCACCAGCGGCCGCACTCCAGATGCGCCGAGCGCCAACGATTGTGCACGTAACAGCAGCATGGCGCGCACGACTTCCGTCGCGAACGGCTCACCTACCCCGACGGCGTGAGACAGCATGAGGTTGCGCTGCAGCTGCCGCACCTCAGCTGGCGGTATGTGCGTGGTTGCGAAACGCCCGAAGCCCGCCGAGACGCCGTAGACGGTACTGCCGTCCTCGACTAGCCGCTCCACGAACTCGCGATTACTGGTCATGCGCTGGCGCGCGGCGGCGGATAGAGTGACCTGCCGCCCACCACGCGCCACCGACTCGAGTTCAGCTAAGGTCAGCTGGTGGTCAAGCTCGAGGTCACCGAACCGTTCAGTTGATTGCGCCAGGCCCATGTGCCCAGCCTACTCAAGCCGCGCCGCCGCTTCGCAGTTGGGCGAGCAGTCCAGTGACACGGCTGATGAGGTCACTCGCCTCCTCTACGCGTCGCTTCTCCTCCGCCACCACCTCGGCGGGTGCGTTCGCCACGAACTTCTCGTTGGCCACCTTGCGCAGCGAGCGCTCGCGCTCCTGCTCCAGCTTGGCCAACCTGCGCTCCGCCGCGCCACGTAATCTGCCACGTCGATCTGACCACTCAATGGCAAGGTCAACTCCAACTCGGGAACTGCCTGACTGAGCGCCGGGCCAGCCACCACCCCGCTAGCCAACTTCGCCCGCGCCAGAGCGCCGAAGACCTCGGCCTCGCTAGCAACCAACTCTGCGGCGGGCCCACTCACGTGCACCTCCAACCAGGCAGCCGGGGAGGCCTCCGCGTCGCGGCGCAGGCCACGCACACCAGCCACGGCGTTCTGCAAACGGGTGAAGTCGGCTTCGGCGTCGGCGTCGATGAGGGCGTCGTCGACGGTCGGCCAGGCGGCGAGCGCCAACTGCTCCTCGTGCCCGAGGGCCTGGAAGAGCTCCGAGGTTATGAACGGCATCAGCGGGTGCTGCAGCTTGAGCACCCCTTCGAGCACGGTGCGCAAGGTGGCGCGGGTGACGGCGTCGCTGGCCTGTAGCGCTGGCTTGGCTGCCTCTAGGTACCAGTCGCAGAACTCGGACCAAGTGAAGTCGTACAGCAGGCGCGTTGCGGCGCCCAGGTCGTAGGCTTCCAGCGCGGCGGTCACGGCGCCCACCGTCCGTTGCAGGCGGCTCAGGATCCACCGGTCGGCGAGGCGGGTCGGCGCGGCGGCGCTAGCGTCCTCGTCGCCCGCTAGGTTCATGAGCCCGAAGCGTGCGGCGTTCCACAGCTTGTTGGCGTAGTTGCGGCCCATCTCCACTCGGCGTTCGTCCCAGCGGATGTCTTGCCCACCGGTCGACACGTAGCCCATGGCGAAGCGCAACGCGTCGGCGCCGAACTGGTCGATCACCTCGAGCGGGTCGATGCCGTTGCCTTTCGACTTCGACATCTTCTGGCCATTCGCGTCAAGCACGAGGCCGTGCAGCAGCACGTGGTCGAACGGGCGTTGGCCCGTGAACTGGTAAGCGGCCAGTTCCATGCGCGCCACCCAGAAGAAGAGGATGTCGTAACCAGTTACCAGCACGCTTGTCGGATAGAACTTGCGGTAGAACGGATCGTCCTCGTTGGGCCAACCTAGGGTGCTGAACGGCCACAAGTTGGAGCTGAACCAGGTGTCGAAAACGTCTTCGTCTTGCGCGAGGTCCAGGCCCGCGTAGCGCGGGTCGTCCGTCGGGTCGAGATCCGGCTCATCGAGAGACGGCACGTAGATCTTGCCGTCGGCGTCGTACCAGGCCGGAATGCGGTGCCCCCACCACAGCTGGCGCGAGATGCACCAGTGGCGCAGGTTCTCGAGCCAATCGCGGTTCACCTTCGTGAAACGCTCGGGGTGAATGGATACTTCACCGCTGTCTAGACCGCGTAACGCGCGTGCCGCAGCCGAGTCGGTGTTGTAGAACCACTGCAACGACAAGATGGGCTCCACCGGTTCGCCGCTGCGCTGGCTCAAGCCTAGCGAGACGCTGTAGTCGTCGGTTCGCCTAAGCGACCCGGCCGCTTCAAGCATCGTGGCTACGGCGAGGCGCGCCTCGAAGCGGTCGAGTCCGCGTAGCTCCTCTGGCACTAGTTCACCGAACAGGCGCGCATCGAGATCGATGACGCTCGGCCTGCCTAGGCCGTGGCGCTCCCCGATCTCGAAGTCGGTCGGATCGTGCGCTGGCGTGATCTTCAGTGCGCCCGTCCCGAAATCCAACTCGACCGCCTCGTCCAAGATGACGGGCACGAACCGGTCGGTGAGCGGGATGCGGGCGCTGCGGCCAGCCAGCTCGGCGGCGCGCGGATCGGCAGGGTTGAGGGCAATGGCCACGTCCGCGAAGATCGTCTCGGGGCGCACGGTAGCGATCACGATCTCGCCGCCGCCTTCAAGCTCGTACGCTAAGTAGTAGAGCTTGCCCGGCCGCTCCTCGCGGTCCACCTCAAGGTCGGAGAGCACCGTGCGGCTCACCGGGTCCCAGTTGACGATGCGTTCACCGCGGTAGACGAGACCCTGGTGGTAGAGCTCCACGAACTGGCGCCGCACCGCCTGCGACAAGCCCTCGTCGAGGGTGAAGCGCGTGCGCGACCAGTCGGCGCTAACGCCGAGGCGCTGGAGTTGCCCCAAGATCACGCCGCCGTAGCGTTCCTTCCACGCCCACACGTGCTCGTTGAACGCCTCGCGGCCAAGCTCCAAGCGCTTCATGCCCTGCTCGCGCAGCGCTCTCTCCACCACGACCTGCGTGCTGATGCCAGCGTGGTCGGTGCCGGGTTGGAACAGCGCCTCGTAACCTTGCATGCGCTTGAGGCGGGTGAGGACGTCGATGATGGTGTTGTCGAAGGCGTGACCGAGGTGTAGGTTGCCCGTGACGTTGGGCGGCGGTATGACCACGCAGAACGGTTCCTTGTCGCTGTTGGCGTCGGCGCGGAACGGCTCGTCGGCCCACAGCTTGGCCCAGCGCAGCTCGACCTCCGCCGGTTGGTAACGGCTGGCTAGCCCAGATGCCTCGGCGTGCTCATCGACGTTGTTCATCTACTCCTCCTGCTTCAAGGCCCGCGGTGGGGCCACTTGGCGCTGCTGCTGGAGGGATGAGAACACCCCGCCCGCAAAGCTGCGGACGGGGTGGAAAGCCCCGCGGTACCACCGCAGTTCCCCGGGCCAAAGCCTTGAATCCGGGGCACTCGAGACCACGCTATCGGGGTGGTGACCGGAGGTTCTAGTAGCCGCGTTGACGGCGTTCTTCCTCGGAGGCCGCTCGGCCCGGGCGACGTTCGGCGCTTCCTCTCGCGCGGGCTCTCAGCCGTGGCCCATGCTTGCTGTTAGAGGGGCGGGCGCCTACTCTTCCCGCTTGGCGGATGATAGCACCCGCCGCGCCGCGTATTGCGCGGTTGCCTACCCGACCATCGGTAGGGCGTTAGCCGACTGGATGCTGATCTGCCCGGCCATCAGGCGCGCCGCGCGCCGCAACTCGAGGGTGCTCGGGTCATCAGGGTGAGAGATGACGAGTGGCGTGCCGCTATCGCCGCTCTCGCGCAGCGCACGAGTGATGGGAACGGTACCTAGCAGAGGCAAGCGCTCCGTCTCGGCCCACCGCAACGCCCCGCCCTCGCCGAAGATGTAGTCCTTGGTGCCGTCAGGGAGAGCGTAATAGCTCATGTTCTCGATGACCCCGAGGACCGGGATGTGCGTCTTGCGGGCCATGGTGTACGCCCGGCGCACGTCTACCAGGGCCATGTCCTGCGGCGTCGTTACGAGGACCATGCCGGTCACGGGCACGAGCTGGGCCAGCGAGAGCTGCACGTCTCCCGTGCCTGGCGGCAAGTCGATGATCAGGTAATCGAGCTCGCCCCACACCGTCTGCTTGAGGAGTTGCGTGAGGGTGCCGTGGAGGATTGGACCGCGCCAGGTGAGCGCCTGACCGTCCTCGACGAGGTTGGCGATGGAGATGACCTTCACCCCATGGTTACGCAGGGGCAGGATGTGCTTCTCGTCGTCTGCCATGAGGCGCTTGCCTTCGACGCCGTACATCTTCCCTTGGCTTGGCCCGTAGATGTCGGCGTCGAGCAGGCCAACGAGCGCGCCTTCCAAGCTCAAAGAAGCCGCGAGGTTGGCCGCCATGGTCGACTTGCCTACGCCGCCTTTGCCAGAGCCGACCGCGATGACGTTGCGCACGCCAGGCAGCGGCATCTGGGTTGGGCCCCTCACGGCGGAACCGAAGGTCAACTCGACCTTGTCTACCCCGACTTCTTGGCGGATCGCCGCCCTGATGTCCTGCTCGATCTTCGCCTTCATGGGGCAGGCCGGAGTGGTGAGGGTAACCTCGAGCTTGATCACGTCGTCGACGATCTCGACGGAGTCGACCATGCCCAGCGTGACGAGGTCCTGGTGAAGTTCGGGGTCGTTGACGCCCTTGAGGGCCTGGAGTACACGTTCGCGAGTGACTGCCATAAGTGGGGCCAGCGTATCAGCGCCCGCACCTCGGCGCCGCACACGGTGTGACGTAGCGGTAGCCAGTAGCGCGAGGCTAGCCTTGACCCCAGTCGCCTTGTGGCACCCGGCAGGCATGGCTATACTCACAGGCGGGTGGAGCAGGCAGGGCGATTTCAGCGAAACCAGGAGCTAAGGCGTGACGGCAAGGTCGTTACTAGCCTTGGAGTCGACGTAGTCACAGGCCTGGCGGTGCTGATCTACGACTTCCCTGGCCAGCCACTCCTCAAGCAAGGTTTCCAGGACGTGAACGGCCTGCCTGCCGTGCTGGCCGCCTGGGTGCAGGACGACGCTGGCACCCTAGTGACGGCCTACCCTAGCGACGCCACGTTGGTGGCGCCAGGCGAGTCCGTCGTCGACGATCAGTTCGTCTTGCAGGCGCTGACCATACTGCGTGACGCCGCCAAACGCGGCCTGGTGCACGGCGACCTCGACGCTGGCAGGTTCCTGTGGTCAGGCAGGCGCCTCTACCTCGAAGGCTACGGCGTTCCGTGGAGGCCCGGCCTACCGCGTCCGGCCGCCACGACCGTTGCGACCGGTGCTGGCGCGACCAACCCTGCACTATCTGCTGCGCTGGCCGCTGACCTGCAGAGGGCAGTCAAGGCTCTTCTCGAGCTTGGCGCCAAGGGCATCAGCTCCGAGGTAGCGGCCGCACTTAGAGGCGCGGCGAGTGGGAAAAGCGGCGCGGACGCCACTAGTCTCCAAGGCGTAGTGCGGCGCTTGGCAGGTGGGGCCGTTACGGTGCCGTCGGCCGGCTTCGTCGACATCGTTCTACCGGTGTCCAAAGCGGGCGGCGCGGGCGCCAAGTCGGACCTAGACCTCGACGCGCTCGAGTTCACCCCCGTTGCTCCTGCGCCGGTTCCAGGCTTCGATGACGACCCGAACGACGTCGTCAGCGAGATGGGCGCGGGCGAGAGCGTGTCCGTCACCCGCACCGACATGCGCACCGAGCCGAACGAGTTGCCGCCGCCGCGTGTCACGCCTCCTCGGCGGCAGCGAACGCCGCCGGAAGGGCCGTCCGACCCTGACCCCATCACGCTACATAGCGACCCTGGTAGCGGTACCCTCAAGACGACTCCGGTTTCCGGCAGCACGCCTGACTCCGGCTTCGTCAAACACTTGCCGCCTGGCGCCACCTACCGCTCAGGCAGCCTCGATGAGGCGATCCGTCCTGCTCCTATCCGCATCGAAGACCGTCATGAAGGGCAGGCGCGGCGCAAGGCATGGCGCGGGCCAGGGCTACTCATCCTGCTGCTCCTCGTCGTTGCGCTCGGGAGTTTCCTTGCGTTGAGTGCGCAACGCAACTCCGACATCACGCAAGTTGGTGGAAGCGCGGTCAGGCACCTCGTCGACGTGCGGGTCAGCCCGAGCAACTTGCCGCCAGTCAGCCTGGTGGTCGACCGCAGTCCAGAAGGCTCGAGCTACAGCCGAGGAACCATCATCGGATCCGTGCCGCGGCGCGTCAGCTTCGACGCCAACGGCACCTGGATCGTGCACGCGCAATTCCAGGGCCGCTCCAGCGAGCCAGTCACCCTGCGGGTGCCGGAAGACACGGTAATAACGCTCGCCTTCGAGGAGCAGACAGCCACACCGTGATTGCCTCGGCAAGCCACAACCAGGGAGCAGACCCATGCCACAGAGCATCGTCGTAGTCGATTACGGCTCGCAGTACAGCCGCCTCATCACGCGCAGGCTGCGCGAACTGCAGGTGCACTCGGTGATCGTGCCCGCCAACTCGACGCTGGAACGGATCGTCGCTTTGGATCCGGCTGCCGTTATCCTCTCCGGCGGCCCGAACAGCGTCAACGACGCTGGCGCACCGACCCTCACCCCCGGCCTGCTCGACCTAGGGTTACCGCTTCTCGGCGTCTGTTACGGCATGCAGCTCCTCGCCAAGGAACTCGGGGGCGCGGTCGGTGGCGGTGGGACCGGCGAGTACGGCAAAGCCGCGCTGCAAGACTATTCTGGCGAGCTATTCGCGGGGGTCGAGGGCGAGTTCGTGGCCTGGATGAGCCACGGTGACGCCGTCACCCGCCTGCCTGCAGGCTTCACTGCCGTGGCGGAGAGTTCCGGTGGCGTGATCGCCGCCATGGAGGACCCGAAGCGCCGCCTCTACGGCCTGCAGTTCCACCCAGAGGTCAATCACACCCCTAAGGGCATGGCCGTCCTTGAGCGCTTCATCGCGCTCTCTGATGCGCCGCGCGACTGGACGCCAGAAGGCATCGTCGAGGCGGCGGTCTCAAGCGTGCGCGAACAGGTCGGAAAGGAGCGCGTGCTGCTCGGCATCTCTGGTGGCGTCGACTCGACCACCCTCGGTCTGCTGCTGCACCAGGCCATCGGGGAGCAGCTAGTGGCGGTGTTCGTCGATCATGGGCTTCTACGTCTCGGCGAGGCAGAAGAAGTGGAGCGCGCGCTGCGCGGCCTCGGAGTCAACCTTAGCGTCGTTGACGCCTCCGAGCGCTTCGTCTCGGCCCTCGCGGGAGTTACGGACCCGGAGACGAAGCGCAAGGTCATCGGGCGTGAGTTCATAGAGGTCTTCACCGCTGAGGCGCGCAAGCTCCAGGCGGGCGGCGCCATCCGCTTCCTGGCGCAAGGCACGCTCTACCCGGACGTCATCGAGTCGGCTGGGGTACCAGGGGCGGCCAACATCAAGTCGCACCACAACGTCGGCGGGCTGCCGGCTGACCTTGAGTTCGAACTCGTGGAACCGTTCAGGGAGTTGTTCAAGGACGAGGTGCGCGAGATCGCAGAACGCCTCGGCCTCGCCCCGCACCTGCGCGACCGCCACCCGTTCCCTGGGCCAGGGCTCGCCGTGCGCATCATCGGTGAGGTCACCAAGGAGCGCCTCGACGTGCTCAGGCGCGTCGACGACGTGTTCATCTCGGCGCTGCGCGAGTTCGACCTCTATCACGACACCTGGCAGGCGCTCGCCGTCCTCACGCCGTTACGCTCCGTCGGCGTGATGGGCGACGGCCGCACCTACGCCAACACCGTCGCGTTGCGCGCTGTATCGAGCATCGACGGGATGACGGCCGACTGGACACGACTGCCTCACGAGTTCCTCGCCACCGTGGCCAACCGCATCGTCAACGCCGTGCCAGAGGTCAACCGCGTGGTCTACGACATCACGAGCAAACCGCCAGCCACCATCGAGTGGGAGTGACCGGGTAAAGTCGGCCATGGCAGGCAGCTGGTTGGTCAAGTCGGAACCCGACTGTTACTCCTTCGAGGA
>JBIQMD010000051.1:0-8347 GCA_044463725.1 Truepera radiovictrix | reverse complement strand
TATCCATTCCAGCGTGATCGCTCGCGGCACGCTGGCGGATGCGCAGTCCTGACGCCGTCTCCCAACCCGCAAGCACTCGGCCGAGGGGGTCTGGTAGCTCAGCGATCTGAACGACCGCGCTTGCCATGGCCTCGACGCGCTCGGGAGTGAGGGTGAGGCGGTCGACCAGCGCCGCGCTCGTGCCTTTGGCCCGCTCTGCCTCGACGTCGAGGGCGTTCGCGGCGAGCACCGTGGCGGCGTCCGCGCGGAGGCTGGCGGCGACTGCGAGGAGCAGGGCGTGGCGGTCCATGCCGGCCAATACCCGCGCGGCGCCGCGCGCTGCTACGAGTAGCGGCAGCAGCGCGGCGTCGCCAGCAGTGGTCGCGGCCTGAGTGGTGAGTACGGCTGCGTCTGAGGTGGGCGCGAGCATGCGCGAGTATAGCTAACCAGCGCGCGCGGCTAGGTCGGGCGTATGGTTACGCATGAGCACTCCCGCTGAAACAGTGGCGCCTCGCCTAGTCGTCGTTACCGGGGCAGGCGGCGACCTAGCAGGTACCGTCGTGCCGTACTTGGCGCAGCGCGGCTGGCGCGTCGCCCTAACTGCCCGCCCTGGCAACGAGGAAGCTACCGCCGCGCGCTTCGCCACGCTGCGGGCCTCGGGCGCTGACGTGCACACCTTCGCTGTCGACTTGGCGTCGCCAACGGCCGTCGAGGCCGCGTTCGCGAAGTTGTGCGCCGAGGTGGGCCAAGCTACGGCACTCGTGCACTTGGCTGGCCGCTTCGAAGGGGGGCCGGCCGCGAACGCCGGCCCAAGCGCGACTGCAGCCGCGCTCGAGCGCACCTTGGACGGCAACCTGCGCAGCGCAGTGAACGCCATCTCTGCAGTGCTCCCCGACATGCTGGCCGCGCGTTCAGGCGCCATCGTTGCCGTTGGGGCAGCGGCCGCCATCTCCCCCGCCCCTGGCTCCGTTGCCTACGCCGCCGCCAAAGGTGCACTCGTGGCGTACATGCGCTCGTTGGCGGCTCAGGTTGGCAAGGAGGGCGTGAACGTAGGCCTCATCATGCCAACGGGGGCGTTCGACACGCCAGGCAACCAAGCGGCCATGCCGAACGGCGACGCAAGCGGCTGGATCGCGGCCAGCGCCTTCGCCGAGGCCGTCGCGTTTCTCCTCAGCCGCAGCCCCCGCGGCTTCGTTCACGAACTGCCGCTCAGCGCCCGCTAGCGCCGGTCAGGTCGGATCGCCGAACGTGAACTTGCCGCCCTTCATGGTGGCCACCACGGACAGCCCGTCGAGCGAGACGAGCGGGTCGTGGTCGAGGACCACGATGTCTGCGTCGTAACCGGGTTTGAGGGCGCCAGAGTGGCCCTCTGCCTGGATGGCGTAGGCGGCGCCCGTCGTGTAGGCGGCAAGGGCCGCGTCTGGCGAGAGCGCTTCGGCTGCGGCGAGCCTGCGGCCCGCCTTGTCGGCGCGACGGCATGCAGCTCGTAGGCCCTCGAACACGTCAGGTGGCGCGACGGGTGTGTCGGAGCCGAACGCGAGCACGGCGCCAGCTCGCGCCAAGGAGCGCATGGCGTAAGCGCGGTCCAGCCTGTCACCTAGCAGCGCCTCGATCGAGACTATGTCGAACGTGAGGTGGATGGGCTGCATCGACGCCACGATCCCCAGCCGCCCCGCGCGCGCCACGTCCGCCGGGTGAAGGTGCTGGGCGTGCTCGAGCCGCGGCCGCAAGCCCAGGGCGCGCCACTGCTCCTGCGTTGCCTCGAAAGTGTCGAGCGCGGCGCGCGTTGCTGCGTCGCCGATTGCGTGAATGACGGGCGTGAGTCCGGCCGCTAGCGCTAGCGGCACGCGCGCGTTCAGGACGTCTGGTCCGTCCATCGCCATGCCGACGCTAGCGGTGCTGGCGTACGGCTCGAGCATCCACGCCGTGCGACTCCCCAACGCGCCATCCGCGAAGAACTTGGCGCCGCCCACTCTGAAGTTGCTTCCACCCTGATTGGTTGCCAAGCCGACGGCTGCCGCCGCCTCGATGTCGGCGTGCGGGATGCATGCCCACACGCGCAGCGCGTAAAGGTCGTTGCTCGCCTCGAGCGCCATCTCCCGCCACAACGCCGGGCCCTCGGCCGCCATGTGGTGAACGGTCGTAACCCCAAGCGAGGCCAAATGGTCAGCTGCGCGGCCCAACGCCGCGCGCAGCTGCTCACGGGTGAGGGCAGGAACGGCTCCTGACACGAGGTTCACGGCGTGCTCGAGCAGCAAACCGCTTGGTTCACCGTCGCCTGCGAGCACGATGACGGCGCCCTGACTCGTCTCGGTGGTAGCGGTCACGCCCGCCGCGGCCAGAGCAGCGCTGCTTGCCCACGCCGAGTGGTGGTCCTGGCTATGCATGAGGACCTTGCGCCCGAGAGCGGCTCCCTCCAGCGCGGCTCGCTCTTCGCTGCCGATGGTCGCGAAGCCCCAACGTTGCAGCCCGAAGCCCGTGGCTATGACCCACTCGTCTTGTGCCGTGGCCGCCGCGCGCTCGCGTAGGAGCTGGGCGGCCGCCTGCAAGCTCGAGACCGTGCTGAGGTCGAGGTAATCAAGCTCGATGCCGTGGCGCGTCAGGTGCACGTGCGCGTCGTGAAACCCTGGCATGAGGCAGGCGGAGCCGAAGTCGATGATCCGCGTCTCAGGCCCAGCTACCTCGTGCAGCTCGCTTGCCTCGCCGATAGCGACGATGCGGCCACCAGCTAACGCCACCCCAGAAGCGCGTGGCCGCCCTGGGTCCATGGTTAGCACCGAGCCGTAGAGGATCGTGTCAGCTGTCGGCATTCACTGCCCCCTGTAGCGCGGTGTGCGCTTCTCTCTGAAGGCGGCAACGCCCTCGCGCGCGTCTTCCGAAGTAGCCGCCGCCTTCTGGGCCCGCGCCTCGACTTGGAGTTGCGCTTCGAGGCCGTTGTCGAGCGCGGCCCTCAACTCCTCCTTCACGAGCGCGAAGGCGTGCGTTGGCCCTTGCGCGATGGCCACCACCTCAGCCATCACCTCCAGGTCGTAGCTCTCGTGGGGGATCACGCGCTCGACCAATCCCATGGTCAACGCCTCGCTGGCGTCAACTCTGCGGTTGCTCAAGGCCAGCTCGTACGCGCGGCCGGGCCCGATGAGGCGGCTGAGGAAGTAGCTGCTGCCAGCGTCGAGAGCCAACCCGATGCCCGTGAAACCGAGGGTGAAGGTAGCGGTGACTGCAGCGATGCGCATGTCGCAGGCGGCCGCGAGGCTGAGGCCCGCGCCGGCGGCAACGCCGTTCACGCCAGCGATGACTGGCTTACGTAGCGCGGCTATCCCGCGCACGACCGGGTGGTAGTGCTCCTCGAGCATGCGGCCGATCTCGCCGTCGACCGGGGTGGCCGCCAAATCCGCGCCGGCGCAGAAACCGCGGCCGTTGCCAGTGATCAGCACGGCGCGCACGTGATCCTCCGCGGCCGGGCCGGTGAGCACCTGCGCTAACTCGGTCAGCAGCTCTAGGCTGAGGGCGTTGAGTACCTCGGGGCGGTTGAGGCCGACGCGTAGCGCGCCACCCTGCTCTTCCAGCGTCACGTAGTTGTAGCTCATGATCGGCTCCTTGGTGCTGCCCAGCGTACCAGTCGGCCGGGTGCGCTCAGGGTGCCAGACCGCCACTCGCCAGCGCCACGATGACGTCGAAATCGTCTGGGTGCTCAGCGTCCTCTAGGGCCGCGCGGTTGCGGCTGAGCTCGCCGCAGGTCTTGCAGCGGTGCACGATGACCCAGCCCTTCTTGGCGCTGTGCTCCACTGCCACTGGCTCGAGCACGCCACGGCAGGGGTTGGCGCGGTCTCCCGGGTTCACGTCGACGTGCAGTGAGTGCAGGCAGAGCGGGCAGTGGTTGCGGTACCCGCCACCGGCTAGGGGCGGTACGTCCGCGCCGCACTCGGCGCAAGAGAAGGGTTGGTTGGCGCCGCGGCCCGTGAAGCGTTTCACTCCCCCGAGCATAGCTTCACTGGCGATGCCACGGCGGGCCGGCGGCTACCTGCGCGGCTAAGATGAGGCAGTGATTTCCATGCGCATGGCTGCCCGGTCGGGTCCGTGGAGCTGCTGAGCGCCGCCAACGCCGCGTTCGACGTGGCGGGGGTTGAACTGTTCGCTGGCGTTGACCTGCGGCTGTCGACGGGCGACCGTGTTGGGTTGGTTGGCGCCAACGGCAGCGGAAAGAGCACGCTACTGCGGTTACTAGCTGGTGAGGTCGCGCCAAGCAGTGGCGGCGTGCGCCGCGCGCCCGGCGTGAGGATCGGTCTTCTCCCTCAGAGCGACGCCCTGCTACCCGGGCCCACGGTGGCGAACGCGCTGCACACGGCAACGCAACGAGCACGCGAGCTGGAGGCGGACCTGCGACTACTCGAGCAGCGCATGGCAGCCGACGCGGCGGACGGCGCGCAATACGACGCCGTGCTGCACGAGTTCGAGCGCATCGGCGGCTACGCGGCAGAGGCGCGGGCGCGCGAGGTAGTGGCGGCCCTTGGCTTGGGGGACGCGCTAGAGCGCGAGGTGGCGCATCTCTCTGCCGGCCAGCGCAGGCGCCTTGCGCTCGCACTCACCCTCACGCGCGCGGCAGACGTGCTACTCCTCGACGAACCAACCAACCATCTTGACCTGGCCGCGCGCGAGTGGCTGGCGCGGCGCTTGAGTGCCCACGATGGCGCGGTCGTCGTCATCAGCCACGACCGCGCATTGCTCGACGTGGCCACGAACCGCAGCGCGTTCCTTGCAGGCGGGCGCCTGTGGCTCGAGCGCGGCGCTTACAGCGCGGCGCGGCGCAGGCGCGAAGCGCAGCAGCGCGCGAGCCTGAAGCGCTCCAGAGAGCAAGGGCGCGAGGCTGAGCGCCTCGAGCGCATGGCCGCCGAGCTGGCTGCCTTCGGGCGCAAGGCGGCTGCTAGGAAGCAGCGCGCTGAACGGCAGAGTGCAGCGCTCCGCGCGCTTGTGGCTACGAGCGACCAGCGCACGCGCGCCCCCTCCCCCGTCCTCGTGCCCAACCAGGCAGGGCGCAAGGGCGGGCGCGTGGACACCCTCGTGAGCGTCCGGCACGCGACCATGCCCGGCGTCCTCGACGACGTTGCGTTCACCGTCGGTCGCGACGAGCGCATCGTGCTGCTCGGGCCCAACGGCAGCGGCAAGAGTAGCCTCGTGCGGTTGCTCGCTGGCGACCTCAGCGCGGCAGGGCCATTGACGGAGCTCAACTACTTGCCCGGCCTCAAACTCCGGCTCGTCGACCAAGTCAATAGGGGGCTCGAGCTAGACGGTTCCCTCCTCGCCCAAGTTGCCGCCGCGGTGGGGAGCAGCAAGGCGCCGAAGTTGCTGGCAGAGGCCGGGGTGTCGCCCCGCGCATGGGATCTCCTCCCCGAACAGGCCTCTGGCGGGGAGAGGGCGCGAGCGGGGCTGGCGCTCGCCTTCGCTCAGCGCGCAGACTTGTGGCTCCTAGACGAACCGACTAACGACCTCGACCTGGAAGCGGTCGAGGCGTTCGAGGTGCAGCTGACCGAGGCGCTGGACGCGAGTGGCGCCGCCGTCGTGCTTGCCACTCACGACCGGCGCCTGGCTGAGAGGGTCGGCGAGGTCGTTTGGTCCGTGCAGGATGGGCAGCTCGTTCGTTACCGGGACGTGGCGGCCTACCTTCGCAACGAACAACTCGCTGCAGGACCCGAGTTGCCCGACGGGGAGGAGACCACTACCGCTCCCGAACCGGAGCTGGCCGACGACGAACTCGTGACTGGCCTGGAGGACGAGCGCGTCGCCCTGCTGACGTTGATGGCCGACCCCCTGCAGTTGTCCGAGCGTGACTCCGCCCGCCTCCGCCGCCGCGTCGAGGCCATCGAGGACGAGCTAATGGAGCATTACGATGCCCGGCTGCCGGAGGCGCTGCCGCGTTACCGCGTGGTCGAGCACGGCCTCGAGGTCGTAGGCGACCTAGCTGGTGGACACCTCGAGCTCTACTTGCGCGCCTTGGCGCCTGACGGCGGAAGACCGCCCAACGCGGCAGCCGCCGGAGTGGTGGTGGCGCTGATTGGCAGCGTCGCGCACCTGCGCCTGCGCGAGCCCGCCGCTGCCTGCCTCCTTGAGCGCCCGCGCAGCGCCCTCGTAGACGCGGCTGCACGCCTGGCCTTCACGGTCCTCGGCGCCGCCGCCGTGCAGTTGCAGAGCGCCGCGCCCTTCAGCTCGCGATGGTTGGTCGGCGCCGGCGACGACTGGCACACCGCCGAGCTCGACGACTTCTTGAAGGCGGAAGGCTGGGGCCCAACCCGCAAGCGAGCAACTCAGGCCGGCGGAAAGCGGCGCACAGGTAGTAGGCGTAGGAGTGGGCATGTCAGGCGCTAGACGCAAACGCAACCTGACCTACTGGGTGGCCGCAGCAGTGGCGGCCAGCGGCTTGGCCGTGCAGTTCATCCCGTGGCCTGCGGCCTGGATCGACTCCGTCTACCTTGCGCGGTGGTTACCGCTGTGGCAGCGCGCGGCCGCGACGTCAAGCGGCAACCTCACCTTCAGCTTGAGTTACGTCCTCATCGGAATCTCACTTAGCGCGCTGGCAGCCTGCGCCGTTATCGCCCTGCTGGCGCCGGGGCGCACGGGCGCGGAGCCACGCAGACCATGGCGCCCGCTTTTCACGCTGTTAGCCTGGGTCATCGCCGTGCCCGTCGGTTGGTTCCCGTTCGGGTTCGGGCTGGCATATCACGCCTCGAGCTTGAGCGCAGCCGTTGGCGCGAGCCAAGCGGCCGACCTCGACCGCGCCGTGACGTGGTCTCTCGCCGTGCTCAACGCGGCGGCCGCGGAGTCGGCGTCGACGGTTAGCGCAACCTCCGGCAGTACTGGCGGCGCGCCGGCCGGGTTGCCGCCGCACGAAGCGCAGGCGGCGGCCAGCCGCTGTGTCGCTAGTGCGGCCATGGCCGTGCGCGGAGCGTACTTGCCCGCCACCGCCGGCGTTGGAGGGGCGCCTCCAACTCTACCGACCCGCGTCAAGCCCCTGCCTGCCGGCACGTTGCTGCGCTTCGGCTACGCGGGCATCGCCAGTCCGTGGTTGCTCGAACCGCACGTCGACGCTGGCTTGCCGCCAGCGTCGGCGTTGGCCGTGGCGCTGCATGAGCTGGCCCACGTCGCAGGTTTCGCTCAGGAGGCGGCGGCAGAAGCCGTCGGGCTCCTCGCTGGCCTCACTTGTGATGCCGCCGAAGTGCGTTACGCGGCCGCCTTCCACTTGGCAAGCAGCTTGGCGGCAGGCATGAGCCAGGCCGACCGCGCCGCTTACGTCGGGGCGTGGCCCGAGCGGGCGTTAGCGGACGCGCGCGCGGCTGCTACCGCCAGCGCGCGCTACGAGATCAAGTTCCTGCGCAGCAGCGCGAACACCGTCTATGACGCCTACTTGCGTGCCCAGGGCGGCGGCGCGGGCCTGCGTGAGTACGATCTCGGCACGCACCTCGGACTCGAACTCCTCCTGCAGCTAGGCGTCGTTACTGGCGTTGGCGGCGACCTCGACGAGGCCAACCCCCAAGGCAGACTCCCCTAGACTCCGACGGATGAGGGCGTCCATCTCCGGGTCGCGGCCCATGAAGTCGCGGAACAGCTGTTCCGCATCCTCGGCGTCGCCACGCGCCAGCACCGTCTCGGCGAACGCGCGGCCAGTCTCAGGGTTGAAGATGCCCTCCCTGACGAAGCGGCTGAAGGCGTCTGCGTCGAGGACCTCGCTCCACTTGTACGAGTAGTAACCCGCCGCGTAGCCGCCCGAGAAGATGTGCGTGAAGCGCGCCAAGCGCTCGCCGAAGGCAAGATCTGCCCGCATCTCCATCGGCGCCATGACCTCGCCACCGAACTCGATGGGGTCGACTGTGCCGGCCGGATCGAAATCGCGGTGCAGTGCGAGGTCGACGGTGCCGAGCATGAGCTGACGCATCTGCGCGGACGCCGCCATGAAGTTGCGGCTCTTAGCGAGGCGCTCGAAGAGCTCGGTCGGCAGGGCCTCGCCCGTCTCATGGTGGCGGGCGAACAGGTCGAGGGCTTCCTGCTCCCACGTCCAGTTCTCCATGATCTGGCTCGGCAGTTCGACGAAGTCCCATGACACGTTCATGCTCGAGCGCGCCCGCACCTCGACTCGGCTCAGAAGGTGGTGGAGGAGGTGCCCGAACTCGTGGAACACCGTCTCGACCTCAGCGTGCGTAAGGAGCGCCGGGTGGCCATCTTCTGGCGGCGTGAAGTTGCACGCCACGATGCCGACGTGCGGCGCGAAACCGTCGGCGGTCGGCCCACCGGTGAGCAGCCCGTTCATCCAGGCGCCGCTGCGCTTCGACTCGCGCGGGAACCAGTCGGCGTAGAGGGAGCCGAGGAACGTGCCGTCCTC
>JBIQMD010000050.1:0-8427 GCA_044463725.1 Truepera radiovictrix | reverse complement strand
AGCGACCGCAGCCCCTCTAGTACCCAGTCGTCCATGAATTCGTACGAGTCGATGAACGACATGCCCTTGACTAGCGAGTCGGGCGCGTAGATGGAGTAAGTGATGGTGTTCTCAGGCTCGACGAACATGGCTCCGCCGCCGGTAATGCGGCGCATGACCGAGATGTCGTGCTTGGTCGCGCCATCCGGGTCGACCTCGTTTCGCACGGATTGGAAGCGCCCGAGGATCACGGCGTTGCTCGACCACTCCCAGATACGCAAGGTTGGTGGCCGCTTGCCAGCACCGACCTCGTAGGTCAGGACCTCGTCAAGTGCCATGTGGAGATGCGGCGCCTGCTTGCCGGTGCGGACGAGTTGCCAGTCGAACTTGTGCCAGCGCGGCCGGAACCTCGCGAAGCGATCGTCGCTCATACGCGCTCTCGCGGGCTGCCGTCGTCAACCGCGCGCCTTACGGCCACTGCTACTGAATTGGCGTCGAAACCGAGCATCATTGTGTCTTCTGGAAGCCTGGAACTTACCAACTTGGCCAGATCGTCTGCGCTGGCGTTGGCTGGCGCGCCTTCTAGCGCTGCGACTATCGCGTCGAGCGCTTCTGGAGGTTCTAGGAAGAAGTCGCCGCTTACGTGGACGTCGGTCAATGTTCCGTCTACCACGCTCAGGTCTATCACCACCAGCTTGCCGCCTGGGTGCTTGTACTCGCCGTGTAGTGCCATGCCTCTGATGATAGCGCCGCGCGCCAGCGGGCACGGTTGACCGAGGTCAATGCAGAGCGCTGCGCTCGGGAATAGGCTGGCAGCAACCATGGTTGATCAGACGAATACCTTCACTTCTCCTGCCGTGGGTACCTTCACCGCGGTTCCGTCCGTGGCGCAGAAGTCTCGCGTTACGGTCGAAGTCAAGACTGAGACGCCGTTCCTGCCGAAGGCGGCGTTCCTCCTCATCTCCGTAGCATCCCTCGCTGGCACCTACTTGACCGGCAAGCTCCACGGTGTAGAGGGCCCTGCCCTCGTCTGGCGCTGGCTGCAGTTCTGGGGCGTGGCCTTGCCAACCGGCATGCTTGCTTGGCGGTTGTTCTACTTGCGCAGGCAAGAGTCTGGGTTGGACGTTGGCCGCGTTGCTGACCTGCATGCTGATCTGCTCGAACGCGTCAGAAAGGTTAGCCGTTACCTTGCCCCGTTGCTTGTCGCTGGCGCTGGAGCGTCGCTTGTCTTGCCGTACCTAGCCACGTGGACGGCCGTCGCTTTGACGGCCAGCAGCCTGGCCATCGCCGTGCTCATCACCCAGGCGCACCGCAGCCGCGCCGCGGCGGTTGCGGCGTTCGTGTTCGGCGTGGGAGCGTTGGTGTTGTGGGGCTGGGGTGACAGCAGCGGGCTAGGGTTCCTTGCGGCGGTGAGGACCATTCACCTGCTCGCGTTCGCGGCTTGGTTGGGTGGCGCGCTCTTCAACCTCGGCGCGGCGGTTCCGGCCGGCCGCAAGAACGCAAACCTCGATGCCGTTGTGGCAGGCGCCCGCCAACTCGAGCGCTTCAGGTGGGTGGTCAGGACTTCACTACCCACCATCATCGTTACGGGCGTGTGGATGGCGTTGCGTTACGGGGGCGTCACCAGCCCGTTCTGGCTGAGCGGCATCGGCCTGCTCGTGCCGTTCAAGCTGTTGCTGATAGTGGCGTTGGTAGTCATCTTCATCACGTGCCCCCTCTACCGGGCCTGCTCGCCGGTGCGCGGGGTGTGCAACCTCGACGATCTTGGGCCAGATGCGGGGTGACGGGCGGCGTGCGGACGACTAGTGTGGCCGCGGCTAACGCGGCGACCGATGCCGCGGTTGGCGGCATGTTCGAGCGGTTGGACAACCGGTCTACGCCGTGCTCGCTTGGCCTCTTGCGTGTCAAGGAGCGATTGGCCGCCATGCCGCTCGGCGCGACGCTCGAGGTGGTTACACGCGATAAGTTCGCGCCTTACGAGGTCCCCATGTGGGTCGAGCGCGAGGGCCTCGAGCTTACGAGCATGAAGCGCTCGGGTTTCTGGCTGTTCAGCAGCACGCTCTTCCGGATTCGCAAGCCGGTGGCTGTTAAGGCGCCACGCCGCCAGCTTGCCTAGGCGCTCAGCGCGGTGCGGGGCGGTCAGCGGCGCCGGGGGCCGCTGGCCATTACGGTTGCGAGCTTCAGGACTTCATCCCACTGGCGTTCCAGTACGCTACCGTTTTGCGCCCCCGACGTTCGGTGGCGCTGCTCGTGCCTGCGTAGGCGCGCCGCCACCGCGCCCCGATACCTCTCGGTTAGCAATAGCTCACGCGTCGCGCGCGTAAGGGCGACGAACAGTACGTTGGCCTCTACTGCCTCCTCGTCGACGTTTGCGTGCCCGATCCCAAGGTTCTCTGGCCCTAAGAGGAAGGTTCGCCTCGCCTCACGACCCTTGGCTTTGTGGATGGTGCTCAGCACCACGGCGTTGGCGGCGTCTGATTGCTTGAACATGCGCAAGGTGACCTGCTCGAGGTCGGCGTAGGTGGCAACGCGGTCACGGACTAGCCCGCCGATTGCCGCAATGGCACTGACATGGGGGCGGTTTGCCAGGGCCTCGAGCATGAGCGCGAGGGCGCGGTGCGCGTCGGCGTTGCGTTCCTGAAGCTCGCCAAGCCTAGGATCTGCGAGGTACTCGAACTCGAGGCGCCTGTTCTCAGTTTGACCGTGACGTTGCACGACTTCGGCGGCAGCGCGGGGCAAGCGGTCCTGGTCGGGGAAGATACGTTTGGCCAGCTCGAGCAGTTCCGTCGCCAACTCCTCCCCCAAGACGGTAGCTGGTACGCCTGCTTCCGCCATGGCCATGGCGGCGCCAAGTAGTGGTGCGTTCGTGCGCGCCATGACGAGGTCGCCTGGCCGGGCGGTGCGCACGAGGGCGGCCTCGGGTATGAAGCGCACGCTGCCAGTGGTGGCACCAGGCGCTGACTCCATCTCGGGCGCGAAGCGGCGGGCAAGCGCGACGTGACGGGTAGGGCAGCGGTAGGAGACCGACAAGGGCAGCAGGGTAGCTGACGCCTGCTCCTCGACGCGCTCCAACGAGTGCCGGTCGGCGCCAGCGAAGGCGTAGATGGCCTGGCGTGGGTCGCCGACGAACAACGCACGCGCGCCAGACCCGACCAGGCGCATTACGAGCGCAAGCGTGACGCGGCTGAGGTCCTGTGCTTCGTCGACACACACGAAATCGTAACGGTCGAGCGGCAGCTTCTGAACTACCGGTAGGTAGACCATGTCAGTGAAGTCGACGGAGCCTCGCGCTGCCGCAACGGCGCCAGCCTCGAGCAGCGGCGCCAGGAGTGCGTGCAGACGCGGGGACAGTTCGGGTTTGACTGGGCTCGTTAGGCCGTAGCGCGGAAGCAGCGCTGCTACTGCCTCGAGGTCGTGCGCCTCAATTAGCTCTAGACGGGCGAAGTTGGCGAGGGTTGCGAGGTGCTGCGCTATGAAGGGGCTTGCGCTTTCGTTGACCTGGTCGGCTAGGCTCGCGACGAGTTCTCGTGCCAGACGCCGGTACTTAGCGGCATCTGGCGTGGCACCCCCGACGGCGGAGTGGTGCCGAGCGAGGGCGGAGCGGCCGAGGGCATGGATGGTGGTCGCGACCACGCTGCTAGGTAGCCGCGAGCGCAGTTCGGCCGCCGTCGATCGGTTGAAGGCGAGGAAGCAAGCGAGCGTGCCGCTTGGGAGGCGCCGAGCGACCTCGACGAGAGTGGTGGTCTTGCCGCTGCCGGCCGTTGCCATGACTACGGCATGCCCGCGTGACCGCTCAACATGCTCGAACACGGCGGCCTGGTAGGCGCTTGGCGTGGCCAGGCTATTTACGGGTTGTGCGAGACCGCCCGGCGTTAACGCGGTCTGTTCGGTTGTCACGACGAGAACCTCCGCTCGCAGCATGCAGCGAGCGGAGGTCAAAGTCATTGGGTTGTGGCCTAGAGAGTCTAGGCAGTTGGCCGTGGCGCGACCGGGCTAGCGCAGTTAGCCTAGGTTCGTGCTGCTAGGCGGCCTCCCGTTACGGGCGGCGTTGGCCGTCGCGGCCGGTTGCACCCGGGCGCCTGGCGCTCTGCTCGCGGCCCCCTGGGCCACGTCCGCCTTGCGGCCGGCCACCGCGGGCGTCGCCCGACTGCGCCGTGCCTGCCTGGCCGCCGCCTTGGTGGTCGCGGCGTTGGCTGCTGCCATTCTGACCTTGGCCGCTGCCTTGGCGGTCACCGCGGGGTGCGCGGTCGCTGCGGGCTCCAGCGCCGCCGGTCGTTTGGCCGGACTGGCTGCCCGCTGGCCGTGGGCCGCGCTGCGAGCTGCCGTTGCGCCGAGGGCCACGATTGCGGTTTGAGCCGCCGTACGAGGGTCGGTCGGTAGTGCCGTCCAATACCTCAAGCTGGGCGGCCGGACCGGCGAAGCCGTCCACCGGGCGCCGTTCAATGCGCATGCGCAGGCGCCGCTCGAGCTGCCGGACGTTGTCGAGGTCATTCACCGTGACGAACGTGAGCGCCTCGCCGGAGCGTTCCGCGCGGCCAGTGCGGCCGATGCGGTGGGTGTATGCCTCGGAGGTGTCGGGGAAGTCGTAGTTGATGACGTGCGAAACGCGCGCCACGTCGATACCGCGCGCCGCGATGTCGGTCGCGACGAGCACGTGGTAACGGCCCTTCTTGAAGCCGTCGAGGGCTTCTTGGCGGCGGCGCTGCGAGAGGTTGCCCTGCAGCTCGGCCACGAAGTGGTTGGCCTTGTCGAGCGTCGCGGCTAGGCGCTTGGCACGGTGCTTCGTGCGGGTGAACACGAGAACTGAGCGGAGGTCGTTCTCCTTGAGCAGGTTGAGAAGCAAGTCGGTCTTGTTGATCTCATCGACGGGAATGAGCGCATGCTCGATCGTCTCGGCCGGGGCCACGCGGTTGATGGCAACCTTGAGCGGATCGGTAAGAAGCTCGTCCGCGAGGTACGAAACCTCGGACGGCATGGTGGCGGAGAACAGCAAGCGCTGAGCCTCCACCGGGACGGCCTTGAGGATCTGGCGGACAGGCGGCAGGAAGCCCATGTCGAACATGTGGTCGGCCTCGTCGAGCACGAGCATCTCGACCTGGGTTAGGTCGGCGTTGCCGCGCTGCATGTGGTCGAGGAGGCGACCGGGGCAGGCGACGATGATGTCGGCGCGACCGCGCAACGCTTCGATCTGAGGCTGGAAGCCAACGCCGCCGTAAACGGTGGCGCTGCGCAAACCCGTGGCCTGACCGAGGGTGCGGAACTCGTCGTTGATCTGCTCAGCAAGCTCGCGCGTAGGCGCAACAACTAGTGCGCGCACTTTGCGGCGCATGCCACGGCCGCCGTGGCGTTGGCCTTCAGGGCCGGCGCCGAGTAGGAGGCGGTGGAGGATAGGCAGCACGAAAGCGGCCGTCTTGCCGGTGCCGGTCTGCGCCAGGCCAAGGACGTGGCGGCCGCTCATTGCGGCTGGCACGGTCTGCTCCTGGATGGGGGTGGGTTTCGTGTAGCCGGCAGCGCGCACGCCGATGGCTACTCGCGGGTCCAATTCGAACCCGTCGAACGAGATCTCATTTTGCATTACTGGGGTATTCCTTCCTGGCCAACCACGAGCCAGGAACCCCCCAGGGCCAGCGGATAGCGGGGGTCACTATACGACATGGTTCGAGCCCCGTAGTGATTTGGCAGACAAGCTGGCGAGCGCGTCCCGGAAAACGCCGCGTCAAGCGGGCCGAGTGTGGCGCTCTCCAGGGAACTCAGGCACGTCAGCGCGGCCCGCTTCTGGCCTGGCGACGTCGCGCAATATGCCAGCGATTACCTGAATGGTGCGTGCTTGGTGGCTCTCGCCGTCGAACATGGCTTCGTGGTCGATGTAACTGCCTGTGCCGTTGTGGGTCATCGGGCCCATCGGCACCTCTACGAGGCGGCCCGTGCGCTTCAGGCGGTTCCAGTACGAACTGCGCATGATGGCCCAGCGGCCAGGGAAGAGCACGTGACCGAGGCCAGGAATAGGGTCGGAGGAGCCCACTAGGTGGTAAACGCGGTCGAGGACGTTGAGTCCTGCCTCGCTTGCCATGACGCCGGCCAACGAGACCATGGTCATCGGCGCGTCAAGTGCGCGCTTGAGGAACGGCGCGGCCGAGAGACCGATCTGCACTCCGCCGCTATACCCGACGATGGTGATCGGCACCCGGCTGCCCGGCTCGTAACCGGCTTGCAGCAACGATGTGAGGATGATCTGCGCCTCACCGCGGCCGTAGACGCGCCCGTACCGCGGATCCGCCGCGACAAGCACCTGATACAAGTTGCGAATGTTGATGCTGAAGGCGAGCAGTGGGTGCCGCCCTTCGACTTTGAACTGGAACATGCGGCGCCAGAAGCGCCCCATGACCGGCTCCTCGAGGAGGCCAACGTTGCGCACTGAGTAAGGCATGAGGTCACCGAGGATGACAGTGTCTGGCAGGACCTCAGAGAGGCCATCGAGGAGACCCTGCACGTCGTCGTAGTTCGGGGCGCCGACCTTGGCTATCCCGTCGAGATAGACGACGAACTGCCGCGGGTGCCTGCCCTTGCGGATGGGGCGGTAGGGGCCGACGCTCTGTTCGTGCGGGTGCTCGAGCCCCTCCCCGTACCAGCCAGCCCACCAACCAAGCGCTTCCACTGGGGAGAGGAGGAGGGAGAACAGCGCCGCGAAGAGCAGTACGCCGATCAGCACGCCGATCATGTGTGGTAGCCGCGCCGCCGCCTGGCGGGCTTTGATGGGGCGAGGCCCTCGTCTGGAGCGTCGTCGATGAGGTCCCGTAGTCCTCTGACGTCGGTCACGAGCTTCACCCCGGCGGCGCGCCTGCGGACCACGCGCGCGAGGAGCAGGAGCGGCCTGCCTACCGTGCGCTGCAGGGTGATGAGCAGCAGCGCGCCAAGGGCAACCGCCAGGACGGCCTCCCTGGGCGCTAGCTTCAACCCTTCCGCCACGCCGAGGACGGTGGCGCCGATGCTCCAGATCCACAGGAGAACGGATAGCGGCAACCCGAGGTAGGGGAGGAACACGAGGAAACCGAAGAGACGCGGCGCCTGGCCGAGCGCGACGATGCCGGCAATGAACGAGAACGTCGCCTCTGACCCGAGGGCGTAGCGTGCAACGACGTAGACGCTCAATGCGAAGAAGAAGTACGTGAAAGCGAAGATGATGGCCGAGATGACGAGAGAGACGGCGAAACGCTGCGGAGACACGCGGTTGACGAAGAGCACCACGCTCTCGCCGATGGCCTCGGACAGCCCGGCCGCGAACAGCACGCCGAATGCCAGGCTGAAGGCAGCGCCGCCCAGGCGCAGCAACTCCGTGGTGCCCGGCTGGAAGAGGAGCGTGTCGCGGATCAGCGCTAGACCCACACCGAAGTCGAGCATCATGAGAACGGTACCAGCAAGGCGCCTCCTTGAGTGGCGCACGGTGATGTGCTAGCATCTTACAGTTGTCGGCCCCGAGTGGGCTGCTATGCCACTAGCCTGAACGGCGGTCATGGGCCGGGCCCGGGGCCGCGTGATAGGAAGAACGAGGAGCAACGTGTCACAGAACGCATCCGCGATGAAGCGTCACCGCCAGTCAGAGCAGCGGCGCCTCGCCAACCGCGCACAGAAGAGCACCATCCGCACCTTCACCAAGAAGGCCGTCGCGGCTGCAGAGGCCGGCGATTTCGCGGCCGCCGCCAAGTACCAGAAGGTCGTCCAGGGCCTCGTCGACCGCGCCATCAAGTCGTCGTTGCTTCACGCCAACGCGGCCGCCCGCCGCAAGTCGCGCCTTGCCAAGCACATCAACGCGCTGCAGAACCCAAGCGCCTGATCGACTAGCTATAACCAGTCAATTCAATTTGCAGACCCAGCCGGCGGACTTCGGTCCGCCGGCTTCTCTTGCCCATGCGAGAGCGCGGCGCGCCACCTCGCTGGGCGCTGCTATGCTCGCCCACGTGACGAACGCCAGCAGCGCCGAACCCGGCGCCTCACTTCCTGCCCGCCCCGGGCCGCGCATCATCCTCGTGCGCACGAAGGAGTCGGCCAACGTTGGCTCGGTGGCGCGCGCGATGCTCAACTTCGGACTCCACGACCTGTGGCTCGTCGCGCCACGCTGCCGCATCGACCGCCGAAGTTACGACCTAGCGACGCACGCTGAGCAGGTCCTAGACGACGCGAAGGTCGTTGACAGCCTCCAGGAGGCCATTGCAGAGGTCGGCATGGTGTTCGGCACCAGCGCACGACCTCGTAAAGCGGACAACTACCCGATCGTTACTCCAAACGAGGCCGCGCAGCGTTTGGGCCTAGGCACCGCGGTCGTGTTCGGCCCAGAAGACCACGGCCTAGCGAACGAGGAGCTGACCCTGTGCCAGGCGCAGATCGTCGTTCCGACCCGCGACTTCTCCTCACTGAACTTGGCTCAGGCCGTTCTGGTCGTTGCTTACGAGT
>JBIQMD010000049.1:0-8622 GCA_044463725.1 Truepera radiovictrix | reverse complement strand
CCGCCGATGCCGCCACCGAGCATGCCAGCGTTACCTGCAGCTCCACCAGCGTTGCTCCCCGTCCTGATCTCGCCGTCTACGCCGACGGTGGAGTCACCGAAGGTGGCGTCGTCGACGAACAACGTCGGCCGCCACGCAGTGACTGCTAGGAGTGCGCTCTGGTACGCGGCCGTTGCGTTCGGTTCTGCAGTGAGGTCGACGTCCGGCCAGTCGGTTGGCAGCGCAGCGAAAGCCACCGCACGCCCTGGACCAGCAGCGCTCAGTAAGTCCGTGGCTGCAACCTCGGTTTCGCTGAGGGCCTCACCGTCCCACGACTCGACGACGACGGCCAGGTGTACGCGGTGAAGGCGGTCACCGCACGAGAGGTCGCGGCAGGAACCGTCGACCGCCGCGAGTAGCTGCAGGTCCGTGAGGTCGAAGCGCAGCTGGGCTGGCGCGATGGTGCTCCCGACGGCCGCATCTGGCAGCGTCGGGTCTAGGTCGAGCCAACCACCGTTAGCTTCGACGTTCACCCACCAATGGTCCGCCACGAGCTCGGAGGTGTCTGCTAGGGGCGCGCTCAAGTAGTCGGCCCCGTGTCCTGAGGCCTCGAGGGCCGCCAGCACGGCCGCGCCCTGGAAGTTGCTGCGCTCCGTTACGGCGCGGTCGATGGCAGCGTTAGCCGCCACGAACGGCGCGAAGCGCGTCTCGATGGCCGCCGGCTCGAGCCCGTAGAGGGTAGCTAGTCGCTCGGCGGCGGGGGCTGCGTCTGTTTGGGCTTGAGTGGTTGGCGGGAGGCGCAGCGCTGCGACGGCAGTTGCGGCCTGCTGTGAGTCGAGCACGGCGTGAGCGACGATGGCGCGGTCGCCGTTCGCCTCCAACAATGCCTTGAGCAGCAAAGCGCGGTCGAGTGAGTTGCCTGCGCGGTCCATCAGCACTCCGGCAGGCCCCTTGAGCGCGCCGCGGTACGGCACGTAGCCGATGCTGCCCTGCACGAAGGCGTAGATGCTCTCGATGCTCACCTCGCCGGGGGTACCAAGGGTTGCGAGGGCGGCTGCGACGTCGAAGTCATCCTTCGGCGCCTCAGCAAGCGCCTGTTCGAGATTCGCGAAGAGCACGGCCGGCTCTGGCGGGGTCTGAGCGAAGGAATAGGGGAGCGTCAGCGCGAGCAGCATGACCACGGCGAGCGTTGCGAGCGCGCCCTCGCGGCGACTCGAACGAGCGCGTTTGCCACCACCCGAACGCGTGTGCAGCGGAGCGTGTGAACTAGCTGATCCTCGGTCCATTGGGGCACCTCCGTTGTTGGTTAGCAGGCCACTATGTGGCGGACGCACACTTTACTACCGCAACTGCCAGCGCTGCCTGATAGCAGGCGAGCAGGCGGGCCGGCCGAGTACGCAAAAGTCCTACAGGCCTGTAGGGTTCGCGCGGCGGCGGCGGGCAGACGGTGGGGCTAGCGTGGGGTCAGGAGCGGAGCGCTACACCCACCGGGCAGCGCGCCTCCGCCCGGCAGGGGAGGGAACATGAGACTAGCTGGCAAGACGGTGCTCATCACGGGCGCAGGTTCCGGTATGGGCCGCGCGATGGCCATCCGGTTCGCGGCCGAAGGCGCCAACGTGTATGGCGCCGACTGGAACGAGCCTAGCCTCCAAGGCGTTATCGACGAGGTTACGGCGGCAGGCGGCAACATGCGGGGCGGCCGCACCAACGTTGCGGAACTCGGCGAGGTCGAGGCCATGGTCGCCGCCGCAGTGGCCGCTTACGGGCAACTAGACGTGCTCGTCAACAACGCTGGCGTCATGGACGTCAACCAGGGCGTCGCCGACCTAGACGACGTCGTCTACCGCCGCGTCATGGGCGTCAACGTCGACGGACCCGTGTTCGCCAGCCGCGCAGCCATCAACGCCATGGGGGAGCGCGGCGGGACCATCCTCAACATCGCTAGCGTGGCGGGCGTCGGCGGCGGTGCAGCAGGTGCGGCGTACACCATGTCGAAGCACGCTGTCGTTGGCCTAACGAAGAACACGGCGTTCGTTTACGGCCCCAAGGGCATCCGCTGTAACGCCATCATCGTCGGCGCGGTCGCGACCAACATCATGGCGAGCGTCGACGTAACCAAGATGAACGCGTACGGCAGCAGTCGCATGCAGCGTTACTACAGCCTCATCCCTGCGCAGCTGCAGCCAGAAGACATCGCCAACACTGCCCTCTTCCTCGTGTCTGACGAAGCCAGCATGGTGAACGGCGCGCTACTCGCAGCAGACGGGGGTTGGACGGCCGCCTGAGAGCGTTACTTCACTCGAGTAACTAGGGCGCTGCGCCGCCACGGCACGGGGTAACCTTGAAGCGTGAACCGCACAGTAGGCAAGGCGCAGCGCCTGGCCGCGTTGCGCGAGGAGCTGGAGCGGCGCCCGCGCAGCGTGGTCGAGCTAGCGCACCTGCACGGCTACACCCGCCGCACGATCGAACGCGACCTCGTCACCCTCACAGAGGACATGGGCGTCGACCTCCAGAAGGACGACAAGCACCGCTACTTCGTGCCGAACAAGCCAACGGCGCTCAACGAGGTGGAGGCGCTCGCCGTATACAGCGCCACGCGGCTGCTCCTGCACACGGGAGTCGGGGAACGGCATTACCGCACTGCGCTCGAGAAGCTGGCGCGGCAGGTGCCAGAGACGGCGCGGCGGTCGTTACTTGCCAGCGTCGACGACCTACGGGCGGCGCCGGAAGACCGCGTGCTCGACCTCGTTGCGCAAGCCTGGTTCCAACAGAGAGTGCTGAGCTGCACCTATGAGTCGGCCAACTCCGGCACGACGCGGGCGCGTGACCTGCACATCTACTTCTACGAACTGAACCGCCGCAACCTAGAGCCGTACGTGCTCGCGTACGACGCCACCGTCCGCAAGGGCGTTGCCATGTTCAAGCTCGCGCGCATGCAGCAGGTAGTTCTGCGCCCGGCAACGTACGAGATCCCGAAGGACTTCGACCCTATGCGGCAGCTCGCGGCGGCGTTCGGCATCGTGGTTGGGGAGGAGATCGAGATAACCCTGCACGTTGGCGAGACCGTCGCGCGGCGCATGGCCGAGAACTTCGACCGCAACCTGCGGTTCGGTGACGTTGCGCCGGATGGCAGGCGCGTCGTTCACCTTACTGGCACCGTCGATTCGCACGGGCAACCGCTCGAGCTCTTGCCCTGGCTCCTGGGTTGGGGCGCGTCCGTAGAGGTCGTAGCGCCGGAGGCTGTGCGGCAACGGATGGTCGAGGAGTTGCGCAAGGCGATCGGGGCGTACGCCGACTGATGCCCGGCCCGAGCGGCGAGGCCTGACCTTGGAGTACGTGTGCCTAGCCGCTGGTCGCGGTACGCGCATGGGGCGCCTCGGAAGCTACTTGCAGAAGTGCATGTACCCCGTCGGGCTCAGGCCGTTCCTCGAACTAACGTTCGCCGAGGCCGTCGCGGCTGGCGCGCCCCGCGTTCACGTGGTTGTCGGGCACCTCCAGGAGCAGATCAGGGCATACTTCGGTGACGATTACGCAGGCATGGAGCTCGTTTACGCCGTCCAACGGCAGCCGCTTGGCACCGGTCACGCCGTGGCGCAACTAGCGCCGCTATTGAGGGGCGTCGGGCCGGTGCTCGTGTGGCAGGCGGACGTGTTCGTGCCGCGCGAGCTGTTCGAGCAACTAGCGCGCCACACCGCTCCCAACGTGCTCACGTTGGTCGAGGAGGAGGACGCCTCGCCCGACGTCCTGGTTACGGCAGATGACGCCCGAGTTACGCGCGCCTGGCAGGGCGCTGGGCCTTTCTCCGACGCGGGCATCTGGCGGCTAGAGTCGAGCCTCTTGGCGGAGCTGGCCGCACGGGCGACTCCGGGCGGCGAGTACCGCATGTTGCCTAACCTCCAACTCCTCCTCGACGCCGGCCGGGTGGAGGTTGGTTTTCAGACCATCAGCCACCGCTTGCACCTAGGTGGCAGCCACCCGTCGCCCGAAGAGAACGTAGTCACCGTGGTCGGGCGCTTGCTTCAGCGCGACCGCAAAGCATGAGCGACATGCTCGTCGCGCGGGCGCCGCTGCGCGTTCCGCTCGCTGGTGGCCTTACGGACATCGCGCCGTACGCTGAGCGCTTCGGAGGCGTGACGTTGAGTGCCACCATCGCCCTCGCGGCGCACGTCACGTGGCTGCCGAGCCTGAGCGGTCGGTTCGAGGTGGCTGTGGAAGGTCAGCTCTTCACGGCGGACTCCGTGCGGGAGCTGCGGCACGACCTAGTGCGCGTTGCCCTGGCCTCCGTCGACGTCGACCACCCGCCCGTGCGCGTAGGTGTGTGGTTGGACGTGGAGGGTAGGAGCGGTCTTGGCGCTTCGGGCGCCGTGTGCACGGCACTAGTTCATGCCGCGCTGAGCGCACGCGGCGTGGCGCCTAGCCCGGCGGAACTTGGAGCATGGGCGGCGCGGCTCGAGGTCGAGGAGTTGGCTGGCGCCTCCGGTTATCACGACGCCAACATCGCCGCTCGCGGCGGCCTCCGTTGCCTCGAGTACGAAGGCTCGCACGTCACCGAGCTGCCGCTCGCGCTTACCGAGGCGCAGCAAGCGGCGGCGCTCGGAGCGTTGCTCTTGTTCGCTTCGCGGCGGCGCGGTTCGACCCACGCATCGTTGACGAAACTCGTGGCGCGCCTCGACGAGGCGCTGCCCGTGCTGCACGACATCAAGGCCCTAGCGTACGAACTCGTCGCCGCCCTTCAGGCTGGCGACGTAGCGCGCCAAGCGTGGTGCGTCGGCGAGCAGCAGCGGCTGAAGCAGCTGCTGCCTGGCGACTTCGAGGACGACTGGGTGAGGTCACTGGTCGGGCGCGTGAAGCGGTTAGGGGCAAGCGTGCAGTTGCCTGGCGGCAAGATCGGTGGCTTCGTGCTCGTCAGCTGCCCAGACGGGCAAGCCGAAGCTGTCCGGGCTGCGCTGCCCGAACTCCGCGAAGTGCCGCTCGAGTTCACGGAGGTGGGTAGCGCAGTGAAGCGCGTGTAGCGTGGATCAAGCGGGGTAGGTCACGCGCTCGAGCGTCACCGTTAGCTCTCGTTCGCCTGCCGTGAAGGTAACGCTCTCGCCAACCCGGCGCCCCAGCAGTGCCTCCGCGACCGGCGCCGTGAACGCGATCCGGCCCTCGAAAGGGTCCGCTTCGTCGACGCCGACTAGTTCCAGCTCCGTTGTTTGCCCTGCCTGCGGGCCGTTCTGGTAGCGCACTAGCACCGTCGCGCCGACCCCCGCCGTCCCGTCGTCCGGTGGCTGCACGACCTTCGCGCTGGCCAGGCGTTCGAGGAGGAGTAGTAGCTCCTCCTCGAGTCCAGCTGCCCTACGCGTTGCGTCGCCCGTCTCTTCTCCCGCCTTCAGCCCCTCGAGGGCGGCGAGTTTGGCGGCGCGCTCCTGCTCGAGGGCGGCCAGCCCGGCGGGCGTAACGAGGTTGGGGACGCCATCAGGCAAAGGTGCGCGGTGCGTGACGACGACGTCCTCGTTGTCGGCGTCCTCCTTGACGAAAGCGCGGCTCACGCTGGCGCCAACCGCCCGCGCGGCCAAACGCGGCGCTTCCCGCTCAACCTCCGAGCCCCGCGATGAGGGCGGCGACGCGCTGCTCTAGCGTCCTGATCTCCTCGCGCAAGCTCGCTTGCTGCTCGAGCATGCTGGCCAGGGAGTCTTCCTGCGTGGTGAGGTCGGTCACGTAGCGCTGGTAGAGCTGGCTGGACTGCTGCAGCGCAGTCATGTTCTGCCTGATGCGCGCCTGCTCCTCGTGGACGGTAGCGATGCTCATATCTACCGCGTTCAGGTCGGTGCGTTTGGCCGCGACCTGGCGTTGCAGGTCGACGACCCGCTCGACGGTCGCGCGGTCAGCTGCGCTCAGTGTCACGTTCTGGAGGTAGAAGGCGAGAGTGTCGAGACTGACGTTGGCGAGGGCCGTCGTGCGGCTGTCGCTGCGCTCCAACACCACCTCGAGCACGCAGTCGGCGCCGACTTGGCAGGAGAGCTGGGCTGGCAGTTCCGTGTCGGTCCCGCCATTGAGGGCCACCCCGAAGCGGTACGCGGCGTAAGTAACTGCCGGCGCTGGCTGCGGTGAGACCATGTCGAAGCCCGCCAAGCGCGGTAGTTCGACCACGAGGAAGCGCGGGTCCGTGGTGGCCGAAGTGATGGCGACGGTCGTTGTGCGGCGCGTCGCGATGGTGGTCTCGATCAGGCCGCCTTTCAACTTCACGGCGGTGACTTGCTCTGCCGCGTTGCTGCTCGTACGCAGCAGGTTGACGTCGAGGTCGACGGCGTACTGCAGGACGCGTGACTCTTCAGGCACTAGGTCGCTCAGTTGCGCCGTGCCAGCGAACACGCCAGCGCTGTAGATGGTGACGGTGCCAGCGGCCAAGTGCAGTCCGGTGTCGTTCGTTAGGCGCACGGCGCGCAGTGGGTGATCTGAGAGGGTGGCCTCGTTGAAGACCGTGAGGGGCGTAGCAGTAACGTCGGTAACGACGATCGGCACCATCGCTGACTCGAACGGCCCGACGGTGACTGGCTGTGAGACGTCGTACCTGAACGAGGCGCCGCTGCGGCTACCGCTCGCCATGGCCTCGACCCCTGAGCCTGCGAGGTCGGCAACGGCACTCTCCATCGCTGGCGCCCCAAGCATCTGCCTAGCCGCCATGCTTGGGGCTGGCGCCGCGGCAACTGGGAACGCGCCGCTGTCGACTTGCGCGACGACGTTGCCAGCCAAATCCGTCTCGAGGCGCGGCCTAGCTACGTAGATGGGCTCGAACAAGCTAGTGATGAAGCTGATGGGTTGCCCTGCCACGAAGCTAACGCTCACGCCATCGAGGCGCAGGCTCGTCGGGTTGTCGAGGATGGCCCAACCTTGCAGCGTGCCGCGGCCGTCGTCGCCGACGACCAGACGGTAGCTGCTCTTCCAGACGGGCATCTCGCGAAGGTACGCGACCCTGACGCGGCGTTCACCACTGCCTTCGAACGAGATGCTTACCTTGGAGGTCGCCTCCCCAGCGTGCGCGGCAACGGCCGCCAGGGCCTCGTCTAGCTGAGCCTTCAGGGCGGGGTCGTCGAAGCGTACTTCCTCGAACTCGTCGAGTGGCGCGCGAACCAGGCCGGTGCTCGTGGCGAGCGTAACGAAGGTACGTTGGGCTTGCTCCGGCTGCTGTACTCGCTCGACGCCGACGACGCTGCCGGAGACGTTGCGGGTACCGATGAGTGACACGCTGGCCCCTCGCGCTTGGGCGAGTACGTCGGCCAAGGTGAGGTTGCCTGACACGTCGATCTGGTAGCCGTCTAGCACGCGTTGCAGCGGGTCCTGCGCCGTGTAACGGACGGGCTTCACTTTTCCGCCGTCTAGGTCCTGCAGGACGAGGCTCTGCAGTAGGTCGTCCATGGCAGCGCGTGGCACGTCCAGCGTGAGGACTTGGTTGCCTGTCACGGTGCCTTCGTGCTCGAAGTAGCCGACGCCGTTCGTGAACAGGACGAGGCGCGTGACGGGCAAGTCGGCTGCGTTGGCCGCGCCCCCTTGCTGCGCGAACGCTAACGACATGAATACCCCCATGAGTGCTGGCAGCAGGATGCGAGTTGACCGCGCGAGAAGCTGATTGTTGACCATGCCACGAGGTTAAGGCATGTTTGTGAGTGGAGTTGGGAAGCGCTCCACAGCCGTGCGGCGCAGGAGGCCGTTAGGCGGTCTCGTGCGTCCCCCACGCCGCCCTGCCGCCGATGAACACGGCCGTTGGCTTCAGTTCGGGGGTGAAGAACGCGAAGTCGGCGTCCTTGCCGACCTCGAGGCTGCCCTTGTCGGCGGCGAGCCCGACGGCGCGCGCCGGGTTGAGGGACGCCATGCGCACGACCTCGACTAGCGGCAAGCCGACCTCGAAGTGCATGACTTGCAGCATGCGGTCCAGAAGCGTCGTGCTGCCAGCGAACGCCGTCAAGTCCTCAAGCATGGCGACGCCATCGGCGACGACGATGTCAAGGCTGCCGAGCTTGAGCTTGGTGCCCTCCGGTAGCCCTGCGCCGTGAGTGGCATCGCTGACCATGCAGAGGCGGTCCGGGCCGATGGCGCGGTACGCGAGCTTGAGCAGGGTGGTGGGGAGGTGACGGTGATCAGCGATGACCTCGACGCTTAGGCCGTCGAACGCCAACGATGCCTCGAGGAGGCCCGGCTTGCGCCAGGGGCCCTCACGAACGGTGGTCGACTGCGCGCTGAACAGGTGGATGACGTGCGTGAGGCCGCGCTCCATCGCTGCGGCCAGGTGCCTGTCCGTGGCGCTGGAATGGCCAGCGCCAGCTACGATGCCAAGCTCGACGAGCCGCTCCGTCAGCGCGATGGCGCCGGGCAACTCGGGCGCGAAACTCATGAGTCTGATCACGTCCGCGTAGGCCAGGAGGTCGTCGACGGAGCCGTCGTCCGGGTTCCGGATGTGATCTGGGTCCTGTGCGCCTGCCTGGGCAAGCGCGAAGTAGGGGCCCTCGACGTGCATGCCTGGCACCTGCGCACCCGCGCGTGAGCCTGCCATCCAGGCCCTTCCTTGCGCCAAGGCAGCCGTTAGCTCCGGCAAGGAGGCCGTAAGGGTCGTAGGCAACACGGTCGTAACGCCGTGAGCTAGCTGTAGGCCGAGGATGGTGCTCC
>JBIQMD010000048.1:0-8633 GCA_044463725.1 Truepera radiovictrix | reverse complement strand
TCGCTTCGTTCGTCATCAACGTGGCGTTCCTCGGCATCGTCATGTTCCTCCCGCTGTTCATGCAACTCGTGCTTGGCGTATCTGCCACGAACTCAGGCTTCACGCTCCTCCCCCTCATGAGCGGCATGATCGTCAGCTCGTTCCTTGCCGGGCTGCTCGTCACGAGAACCGGGCGCTACAAGCCGATCATGATCGGCGGGTCCATCGTCCTCCTCATCGGGGCGGCCCTGCTTACCGGCATCAGCCTCGACTCGACCCTGTTCGGTCTCGGTTGGCGCATGGTCATCGTCGGTGTCGGCCTCGGGCCGGCGCAGAGCCTGTTCACCCTCGCCGTACAGAACTCGGTGCCGTTCGCCGCCATGGGAGTTGCCACCAGTGCGAGCCAGTTCTTCCGCCAGATCGGCTCCGTCATCGGCCTAGCCATCTTCGGCACGCTCCTCACGATGGGCGTGCAGCGTGAAGTGCCGAAGTACGTGCCTAACATCGCCGGGGTGAGTCAGGAGTTCGACCTCAACTCGTTGGGCGTGGCAGGCGAAGCCAGCGCTGCCGCACCCGCACCAAGTGGCCTCCAAAGCGAGCTGACTGCCGCGTTCGGCGCCGTGCAGGAGCAGGTCGCTGCCACGGTTGCAGGCGACCAGGCCGCGGCGCTCGCCCTGGCATCCAACCCAGACCTGCCTGAGACGGTGCGCGCTTTCGGTGAGCAGGCACCGGGCCTCACGCAAGCTGAGCGTGAGAGCCAAGCGCCTGCGGTCTTGGGCGAGGTCCAGAGTTACGTTCAGGGCCTAGGGGAACAGTTCCAGCACGGCATCAAGCTGGGCTTCGCCGTCGCCATCCGCCTACTCTTCCAGGTGAGTTTCGTCATCCTGTTGCTCGGCTCGGCCATCATTCCGTTCATCCCGGGCCTGCCGCTCCGCAAGGTCGCCGCCATCGACGCGACGCGCTCGGGAGCGCATACCGACTAGGCGCAGTCGCTCACGAACGCGCTACGCTCCTCAGAAAACGCTCACGTTTGGTGCCAGAGTGTTCTAGAGTTAGGTGCTTTCAACGTGCGGAGGTACCTGCCTTGGGCAACGACACGGTCTTGACCCGGTTGAGGCCTCGCCGTTAACGGCATTGATCACTTGGAGGTAAGCGCAATGGAAACCTGGCTGCCCGTAATCATTCAGATCGTTGCCGGCCTCATCGGTGGCAACCTCGCCAGCTCGGCCAACAAGAAGGGTGGCCTCGGCGGGCTGCTCGGCTCGCTCGTCGGAGCGGTGGGCGGCCTAGGCGGCGGTCAGCTGCTTGGCGCCCTTGGCGTCGGGGGCAGCACCCCGACCGACCTCATGTCGATCATCAGTGACGTGGTGGGCGGTGGCGCTGGCGGCGCCATACTCGCCGGCGTAGTGTCAATGCTCAGGGGCGGCGGCGCCAAGAAGGCCTAACCGACAGCACAACCAGGACGCTGGGCGCCGCGGCAACGCGGCGCCCTACTGTCTGAGCAGCTCCTCGACGCGCGGCCGCACTGCTTGCGCTGCGCGGCTGTCTAGGAACCCGAGGCGCGTGCGGCGCTCGAGCACGTCCATAGCCGTGTGCGCGTACTCGTTGTCTCGCGCGTAAACGACCTCGGCCTCGAGGTAAGGGAGGTCTGGGGCAAGGCGCTCACCTAGGCCGGCCGCCGCCAGGCGCGCAACGAGCGGCGCGCAGTCGCCGTACGAGCTGTTGAGGTGCGCAGCCACGTCAGGTGCCAAGCCGAAGTCGGAAATGAGTCGTGCGCCGCCATCGGCGATGTAATCGGTAGCGCCGACTAGCTTGAGGGCGTCGGTCACGCTGCCGCGCAGCGGCGTTAGTTGGGCGTGGCTCACGGCCACGTCAACCGCGTCCTCTGCCATGCGCCGGTAAGTCGTCCACTTGCCACCCGTGATGCTGATGAGGCCGCTGCCGCTTACGAGGATGGTGTGGTCGCGCGAGATGCGCGCGGTGCCAACCTGAGCGCTGCCCGCCGTGCGTTTGACGCCGTGGTGGGTCGTGTCCTCATCAGCCAACTGCCCGACCACCTCCTGTTGCACGAGCGGGCGGAGGCCAGACCAGGACGCAAGCACGTCGCTGCGCTCGACCGGCAGGTCGAAGTAGTGCTGCACGTGGCGGAGGATGTAGGCGACGTCGGCCTCGGACGCTTTCGGGTCCTCCTCGACCGGCGCTGGGTTGTCGGTCGTGCCGACCAACGTGCGCCCGAGCCACGGGAGTAGGAAGAGCACTCTGCCGTCCTCCGTCTTAGGTATGAGGAGGCCCGTGTCTGGCGGGCTAAAACGCGCAGGGAGCACGACGTGCACGCCCGAGCTCGTCTTGAGGATCTCTTGCGTGCCGGGGTCGTCGAGCTGGCGCAAAACGTCCACGAACGGTCCCGTAGCGTTGATGACGGTCTTGGCCCTCACCTCGACTTGCCCGCCGTCGCCCGGCAGACTGCCTGTTGCGCTCACGCCTGTCACGCGACGAGCGTTCTTCACTAGCTCGCTTACGCCAACGTAGTTGAGCACCACCGCGCCCTCACGCGCGGCCGTCAACGCCAGCGCCACGTTCATGCGCGCGTCATCGAACTGCCCGTCGTGGTATTCGACTGCGCCGCGCAGGCTCTCGTGGCGCAACATCGGGAAGCGCTCCGTTGCCTGATCGCGGTTGATGAGGCGGCTCGGCTTGAGGTTGGCGCGGCCAGCGAGCATGTCGTAGAGCTTGAGGCCGGTGAAGTAGTAAGGCAACTCGAGGGCGCCGTAGATGGGGGTGAGGAGCGGGAGCGGGTGCGCCAAGTGCGGAGCGTTGTGCAGTAAGATGGCGCGCTCCTTGAGGGCTTCGCGCACTAGGTGGAACTGGGAGCGGTCAGCGTGCTTGACGGCCTGCTCGAGGTAACGCACGCCGCCGTGCACGAGCTTGGTGCTGCGGCTGCTGGTGCCAGACGAGAAGTCGTGGCGCTCGAGGAGCGCAGTGCTAAGGCCGCGTGAGGCGGCCTCCAGGGCGATGCCCGTGCCGCTAGCTCCGCCACCGACCACTACCACGTCGAACTCCTCGCGCCTGAGGCGCTCGAATGCTGCTGTGCGCTGGCTGCTCAACGTGCCCCTCATCCCTGAGTGTGGCGCGGCGGCTCGCCGCACCAGAAACGTCGTAGGCCCCGAGCCTAGCAAGTCGACGCCAACCGCGCCAGAGTGACGACCGTCACCATGTCGGCGTGACCACTGCCACAAGCCCCTCAACCAGCCGGACTTAACGTGAAGTTGTCAGTTCCGCGCCGACCAGCCAGCACGGCGCGGCCCAGCGTTGCGTGAACACCACGCACCGGCTAGCAACTGGACCGCGGTTGACCAGGCTCCTTGGCGGCGCAGCTTTGGAGGAGCGTTATGGGCACCGTCGTCTTGGCAATCGGCTCCGGCATGTTGATCGGCTCAGCGTTACTGCTTTACTGGTTCTTCGCGCGGCCAGGGGTGAAGGTGCCTGCTGGCGTTTCCAGCCTCGAGATCGCTGACTACCCTAGGGTGGCTGGCCTGTTCGAAGGCATCATGATGTTCGCGTTCGGGGCCTTCCTCTTCATCTTCGGTTTGACCTGGCTCATCTCGGGCGGCGCAACCGGCTGACGATTGCCGGTATGGCGGCTGGCGACGACGCGCAACCAAGATAGGCTCCGGTAAGATTCGGTGTGGCAGGTACGCGTCGGAAGGGGTGGATTCGCACCGTCCTAGTGGCGGTGGGGGTCGTTGCGGTGCTAGCGCTCTTGTGGTCGCTGCTCCAACCCGCGCCTACGCACGCTAGGGGCCTACCTGACGTGACCCTCGAACGGCTGAGTGGCGGCACCGTTGCCCTGGCCGAGGCAACGGGCCAGCCCGTTGTCGTGAACCTGTGGGCCACCTGGTGCCCACCTTGCCGCCGCGAGTTGCCGATGATGAGCAGCGCCGCGCGCGGCAACCCTCAAGTGCAGTTCTACTTCGCAGACCAGGGTGAAGACCGTGCCACGGTGCAGGCCTACCTTGACGAGCGCCCTGAACTCGTGCTCGAGCACGTCCTGCTGGACGAGGCGAGCGAGCTCTCTAACAGCTTCGAGGCGATGGGGTTGCCCGTGACGTTGTTCTTCGACGCCAAGGGCAACCACGTGCTCACGCACGTCGGCGAGGTCAGCGAGATCGAGATGCTCAACTACCTGACGGACCTCAAACGCGGCACGTTGTGATAGGCAGGCGCCCACCAGGGCGCCCGTCAGTCATCACTCAGAAGTTCTTGCGCCGGAACGTCCATAGCCCGAGCGCGACCGGGGCAGCTACCCAGACGAGCAGGGCGGCCACCGCGACCATGGCGCCGGCTGCGCTGCCGAGGAACGTCCGGAACAGTGCGCCGGTGTAGCCCATGAGTGCCGCAGTATCGAGCTGCAGGAGCACGAGGATGCGCGAGAGGTCGATGGGGTTGAGGATGCTCAGCAGCATCACGGCCCCCTCGATTGGGTAGGCCTGCGCCACGACGATGAAGTAGAGGACGAGCCCGTCATAGACGACGGTGAGCCCGAGCCACACGGCGAGCGCTATGCCGAGAGCCCTGGCGCGCTCCTCGTTGGCGAGGCCCATCCAGAAAGCCAGAGCGGTGAACACGAGACTGATGAGGGCCCCAGCAACCAGCAGGCTGATGACCATGCTGGCGTCGAGTTGCCTCGAGAAGCCGAACACGATGAACGGAATTCCGGTGCCGATGACGAAAGCACCAGCCAGCGGCAACGCCACCCCAGCGTACTGGCCGATGAAGACGCTCGGCCGCGAGACGGGCTGGGTGAGTATCAGTTGCACGAAATCGCGCGTGTAGTAGTAGTGGTTCATGCCGAGCATCAGCGACACGAGCGGGATGACTAGTAGCACGAGGTTGAGGGAGCTGAGGGCGGCCTGCGCTGCGTCGTCGCCGAAGTACAGGAGCCCACCGGTAGCGATCAGGAAGAAGAGCGTGTAGATCAGAATCCAACGGCTACGCATGAGGTCGAAGAAGGCGTACTTCATGACCTTCAGGGTCGTGTTCATGCGTCACTCTCTCTCACGGGCGTGGTTGGCACGTGCGCGCTGGCGGCGTCCAGAGTGACCTCGCCAGTCATGACCTTCGCTATGGCGCGCTCGAGGCGCTTCTCGCCAGTAGCGGCCCTGATGGCGTCGAGGCTCCCGCGGTAACGCACCGTGCCCTCCAGGAGGAAGAGCACCTCGTCCGTCAACTCCTCCAGCTCGCTCATGACATGCGAGGTGAGGATGACCGTGGCGCCCCGCTCGCGCTCCTCCAAAATGCGGTCCTTCAAGCGGCTGCTGGCCACCGGGTCGAGGCCGGCGCTCGGCTCGTCAAGGAGGAGGACCTTCGGCTTGAAGAGGAACGTAAGGACGGCGCTTGCCTTCTGCTTCGTCCCGCCAGACAGGACCCTGAGTGGCTTGGTGAGGTGCGGCTTGAGCTCGAAGAGCGAGATGAGGGCGTCGAGGCCTTCTGGGCGAACGCCGCGCAGGTCTTGGATGAAGGCGAAGAGCTCGCTCACCTTGAGGTTGTCGGGGAAGCGCGGTTCTTGAGGCATGTAACCGACTTCGCGCCGCGAAGCTGGGTTGTTGCGCGTTGGCTCCCCGTCGACGGTGACGCTGCCTGCGTCGGGCAGCACTAGGCCGAGGATCGACTTGATCAGCGTCGTCTTACCTGAGGCGTTCGGGCCGATTATGGACGTGACGCGGCCGGGCTCGAAGGTGGCGCTAACGTTGTCGAGCACCTTTAGCCGGCCGAAGCTCTTGCTTAGACCGTCTACGACTACCATCGGATCCTCCCCATGAGCGGCCGGTCGTCCTCGATGGCCTTTGGTGTGATTATCGGCAAGAGTCTCTCGGCGTAATCCATCAGTTGCGAGAGTGGGCTACGCAGCAGGATCAATGATTGCGGGAAGCTTTGAACGGTCAGCGCGAAGAGCCTCACGGGCCTGAACGGCACGTCGCCGATGCCGTCGCGGTCGAGGTCGTAGCCTTCGTACGCATCCCAGTAGTTCTCGAGGAAGGCGTTGTACGAGCGGTTGGAGTTCGTGATCACGTCGAAGGTGTTCCCTATGAAGTTGTTGTACATGACGCGCACGCCCATCGAGTTGGATAACACGCGCAGCGCGTAACCGTTGCGGATGAAGTCGTTGCGGTCCAGGTCCGTGCGGTTGGAGCCGTCGATGTAGACGGCGGCCGAGTTGTCCTCGAAGGTGTTGCGAGAGACGACGGAGTCGTTGATGTCCTTGAGGAGTAGTCCATAAGCTGCCGCACCCCAGTTGTCGACGAAGTGGTTGCCGATCATGTCGATCTGCTTGGAGTACATGACGGCCACCCCTGCGCCGTTGTTGCGGAAGGTGTTGTTCTCGAACTTCGACTCGTTGGAGAACATGAAGTGCAGGCCGTAACGCAGGTTGTTCTCGCTGACGTTGTTGCTGACGTGGGCGCTGCGGGCGAACTCTAGATAGATACCGTCGCGGTGGCCGCTTACGTAATTGTCTTCAATTGAGATATGGAACGCGTTCCAGAGCTGGATGGCGTTACCCGTGTAGGCTTCGAGCTCGCCGTTGCTGGTAACGCGGTTGCCGCGCACCGTGCAACCGAGCGACTTGGCGAGGTAGATGCCGAAGAAGGCGTTCTCGACGCGGTTGTTCTCGATGAGGCAGTTCTCGACCTCTTCGACCCGGATGGCGGCTATGTCTACCAGGTGCGAGCGCCCGGCATCTCGCAGGACCAAGCCGCGCACGACGACGTCGTCAGCCGCCACCGTGAGGATTGCGTGCTGCTGCTCGCCGTCTAGGACGGGCCAATCTACACCTTCAAGCGTGATCTGCTTGTCGATGACTAGGGCGCCCTCGCGGTATGTGCCGCTGTGCACAAGTACCTTGTCGCCGTCTACTGCCGCCGCTAGCGCCGCGCCAACGCTGCTGAACTCGCAACTGCTGCCGCAGACCTCGAGAGTGTGGGCCTCCGCGAGAGCGGGAGCGCTGCTCAAGGCCATGGCCGCGGTCGCGACGGCGGCCGCGACCCTGAAGGTGGTCGGTAGGCGCCAGTTCACTAGTTCGCTCCGGCACCATTCCCACCGTGCGGCTCGCCCGGCATCTGGTCAAGCGGCATGTCCATGGGTTGGTGGTCGTGGCCGCCAGCTGAGTTGATCTTCTCGATCATGCCAGCCTCGATGACTATGCCGGCCAGGTCGACGTAGCGGCGCTCGACGCCGTTAGCTTCCGCGCGCACGTTCTCGAGCTCGCCTAACGTCTTGAACGCGGAGAGGTTGAGGCCCATCGGGCTCCGCACCTGAACGCTCTGTAGGTAGCGGGCATCCTCGGCCTTGAGCCACGTGCCGGGGTTCAGGTAGTCGCTCACCCACGCCGAGTGGATCTGATCCTGGGGGACCGTGCCTTCGACGAGGAAGGCAACCATGCACTCTATGGAGTCGAACTTGTAGGCCTTGCCTGTCTTGGTGAGGACCTGACTAGCGAAGCGGGCGTCCGAGATGACCATGTTGCACATGGCGCACGAGTCCTGGCCGATGACGACCTTGGCGGGCTTCGGCGCCGAGCAGCCCGAGAGGAGGAGTGCGGCCACGAGGGCGGCCACGCTGGCGCCAGCGACGCGGCGGTGCCTAGTGCGGCCGCGCGCCCACATGATCACGTAGAGACCGAGGCCGAGCACGAAGCCACCAGCCAAGGCGACGGCGCCCCAGCCTGGCCAGGCCGTGATGTAGAAGTTCATGAAGATGCTGGTGCCGACCATCGGTGGGGTGTAGCCCTCCATCGTGATGGCGGCCTTGGGGTCGACGGTGTGCCCGAACTGGTAGAGCCAGCGCGCGAAGTCGGCCATGCCGAGCACGGCGAACACGCCGTAGAACCAGAGCCAGGCCTGGAGAAGGCGCTTGCGGCCGACGATGGCGGCCACGACGCCAGTGAGCGAGACGAGCACGATGAGGATGGGGAGGACCTTGAGTTCCCAGAAGTCGGCAGCGTCCAGGTGCATGAAGCCGACGTAGTGGTTGAGGCCGTTGATGAGGTCGACGCGGCCCGTCAGCTTGCTCGCCCAGATCTGCATGGCTAGGCCCTCTGGGTACTGAGGCGCTTCGAAGTAGTAGTGCCACAGCGGCCAAACGAAGGTGAGCAGGGGGATGAGTGCGGCCAGTGCTATCAGTGCGCTTAACGGCCAAGCTAGCTCGCGTGTGCGTGAGCGCATTCTGGCTTCCTTTCTCGTGTGCCAGCGGCGCTAGGTACTGCGCCCGTGCTGGTGGGTCCGGGCCGGGTCCCGTGTGGGAGCCCGACCCGGACTGAGGTATGAGTCCGGCGCTTGGTGCCCAGGATGGTGGCGGCCGGGAACATGGCCTCGCTGCACGGTTCGAGGCCGTGCAGCGAGGCCAGTTGATTCAGAGCCCGAGACTCCAGGTGAGCGGCACGTCAGAGTCTGCTGGGGAGACGCGCACGTAACCCTGCATCTCCTGGTGGAGCGCGGAGCAGAAGTCCGTGCAGTAGAAGGGGTAGACGCCTGGCTTGGTCGGGTTCCAGGTGATCGTCAGCGTCTGCCCAGGCTTGATGAGGATGTTGGCGTCCTGCATGCCTTGCACCGCGAAGCCGTGCGGGACGTCCCAGTCCTGCTCGAGGTTGGTGACGTGCC
>JBIQMD010000047.1:0-8637 GCA_044463725.1 Truepera radiovictrix | reverse complement strand
GCCAGGCAAGTCGCCACTGATCGTCTCGCGGGGATGGACTTCCCAGACGGCGTGTTGCTCGTTGCCGCAGACGGGCTGGACGGCCAGGGCGTCTGGGAGAGCTTCGCAGATGCGGTGGCCAGCGCGGGCCTCGGCCAAGCGGACGACGCTCGTAGCGCCGTCGCACTAGCGCGCGATAAGCAGCTGCTCCTCGTGGTCGACGACGTGGACGACGACCGCAGTGAAGCTGGGGCTGCGGCCGCCGTCGTCGGCATGCTCAATTCACTGCGCTACGCCAAGGTCATGGTCACGGCCGGCCGGCGCCTAGGAGCGCCGGCGGAGGTCGGCTACTTGGTCGAGGGCCTTCACGTGCCCGAAGACGACGCCCAGAGAGGCCCAGACGCCGCCGCCGACCTCTACCTCGAGCGTGCGGCAGCGCAGCACCATGGGCGCGTCGTGGGGGCCAACGATCGCGCTGGCCTGCGCCAGTTGGCCCGCACGTTGGGCGGTAACCCGCTGGCGCTGACCCTGGCCGCGCGCTTCGCTGCGGTCGCAGGCCCAAGTGAGCTTGCCGCCCTCTTCGTCCGCGATCCTCACGCGCTGGGTGAGTTCAGGGTCGGAGTTCCAGCAAGGCTGCGCGGGCCAGCTGCCCGGCACCACCACGCCACGATGGGGCTCGAGCCAGCAGATCGCGAGCTGCTGTTGCGCCTCAGCTACTTCGCTGGCAGCTTCTCACACGAGGCAGCGCAGGTAGTGGCGGACGCGACCGTCGTTGGGTTGGCTGGGTTGAACGACGCCATGCTCGTTTGTCCTGGGGCAGATGGGCGCCTAAGGCTCGCCACGTTGGCAGGGCTCTTCGCACGGCGCGAGCTGGCTAGCCTGCCAGAAGTCGAGGCGGCAGTCGCCGAACGCCACGCCGCCTATCAGGCCGACCTACCTTCACGTCACTACCAGGCGGCTTTCAGCGCCGACCACGCTGCGGTGCAGAGCCTGTTGTTAGCCGAGCTGCCCAATACCCTACTCGCCTACCGCTACGCCCTAGCGCGCCGTGATGCCGAGACCGTACGTGGCCTGGCGCGCGGCATCTACGCTCTCTACGGACGCATGTCCTGGACAGAGGCAGCGCTCGAGCTGGTGGCGGAGGGGCTGGCGGCCCTAGCGGACATGAACGCCCCCGGTCCAATCGGTGAGCTACTCGCCATGCGCAGCCTCAACCTCCTGTGGAGCGGGCGCCCGGACGAGGCCACCTTGGCGGCTGAGGAGGCGTTGGCCGTCTTGCTGCCAGCCAACGAGCAGTGGGGTGCCCGCAATGCTTACTTGACGCTAGCCAATGTTGCCCTAGGCAAGCAGCAGGCGGGTGCGGCAGAGCACTACTTCGAGTTGGCGCGGTCGGCCGTTCCTCTCGAGTACCCTGCGGCCTTCAGCAGCGTTACTGGGATGGTGAAGCTCGCGTCCGGCGATGTCGACGGCGCCATCGACGCCCTGCGGCGCGCCGCCACCGACTACCGCGCCCACGGCAACAGTGTCCAGGAAGCCGCTACGCGCTACCGCCTGGCCGCCGCCCTCGTCGAGCAGGCAAAGTTCGGTGAGGCGCGGCGCGAGTACGAACTCGTAGTGCGGCTGGCGGCTGGCCAGTCCCCCTACTACGTCGAGGCCGCGCAACTGGGCCTCACGCAAGTACTGGCGCAGTTGAGCGAGCCGCGGCAGCCTGCCGCCTAGGCAAGTGAACGCCATGACGCGGCCGACCATGACGCCACGTATCATGTGGCGCGCCGGGCCATTGGCCAACTTGCGGCGCGCTAAGGACCGGTCATGCCAAGTGGCTTCTCCCGCCCGCGAACACCGGCACCGCCCGCAGTGCCAGCAGCCATTCTGTGGCTGGCTGTCTGCGCGGTCGCTCTAGGCCAGGTTGCCCCGGAACCGTACGTCGTCACCGGGCGGGTCGTTGACGCACGTGGCAACCCGCTGGTAGGCGTTCAGGTATTCGCGGACAACACGGCCTTCTACAACTTCAACGTCTTCACGGTCACGGGTGAGGACGGACGCTACCGCATGGAGCTCGGGGACGTTACGCCGAGCAGTTGGCGCGTCGCTGGCTACGTTGAGCGGCGCTACAACGGCGTTGCGCTGCGACTCCCCCTCCACCCAGACGATAGCCAAGCCTTCGCTGGCGCCAGCGGGGCGGTGCGCGACCTCACCTGGCTGATGCAGGGCGAGACCCCTGAGCAAGGCACCTACGGCGTAACCGTCTACCTCTACGACGCGAGTTGCTGCGACAACTATGTTGAGGACACGGCCCGCATCGAGGTCACGTTCGTGCCCCTCGCCCCACTGCTCGACGGCAGCGAAGGCGAGATCGTCGTGCGGTACCCGGACGGCACGCACTTGGTCGACGTGCCAGTGACCAAGTACCGCGTAAGCGCTCGTTACGTGCCGGAGGGCATGGCGCCAGTCGCCATGCTCATCAAGGAGCGAAGCGCGGATGACTTCGCGCCGACGACGGAGGCCGACTTCCACGAGATCTGGGGCTACCTCGGCATGGAACTCGAGGTCATGCTCCCCTGAGGCTGCCACGGCGTTCACCCGCAACGTGCTGGCGTTCCTAGCACGCTTGAACTAGGTCCCTGGGTCGGCGTGCTAGCATCCCAACTCGGCCACCATGTTCGGCCCCGGACGAGCGCGACGTACCCGGTGAAGACAAGACGTCGCCATGGAGGTTCATCATGGCGTGGGTCGTTTTGATCGTCTCAGGGTTGTTCGAGGCCGTGTGGGCGACGGCGCTCGGCCGCTCGGCTGGCCTAACGAAGCTGTGGCCGGCCGTGGTGTTCTTCGTCGCGCTAGCGATAAGCATGGGCGGCCTTGCCTACGCCATGAAGACGCTCCCCACCGGCACCTCTTACGCAGTATGGGTCGGAATCGGCGCCACCGTTGCGGTGGTCGTGTCAATGGCTACGGGCGCAGAGGCGTTCTCATGGCCGCGCGCCTTCCTGCTCTTCGGCCTAGTCTCGTGCATAGCCCTCCTCAAGGTGGTGCGGTGAGGCTAGCGGCCATGCGTGATACCTTCACGGCTAACGGCCGCAGTAGCGGCTCTACTTGGAGGTCGCCTGCGTGAAGCCAACACCGATAGTGCTGCTCGTCGTGTTCCTCGCCATCGGCGCCTACTTGCTGTGGCGCGCGCTGCAGGGCGGCGGGCCCGTCTACTACTTCTTGTCCGCGGTAGCGTTCGGTATGGCCATCGGTGCGATGCAGGGCATGAACCGCGGCAGGCGCGGCTAACGCGCGCACGGCGGTGTCGCCTGGCAGCCGGTCGGAGCGGGCCAACGTGATCTCCACGTTCCCCTTCGCTACCAGCAGACTGGCCACACGGCCTGGCCGCCTTGCCGTTGCACCGGCCGTAGGCGGGCGCGCTTGGCGTTTCGGGGCCTTCGCTCTCGAGCTGCGCGCCGAGCCAACGGCGCAACTCCTTGTGAGGACGGGCAGTAGCCGGGCGGTCTTCCGCTCGCCGCCCGGACGAGCCTGGCTGGCTGCGGCGCAAGGGAGTTACCGCGCTACCGGCCGCGCTGGTCACCTCCGCCCGCTAGAGAAACTCGACGTGCGCTATCGCCACCAGTGGCTGGCCAGCGTCGATGAGGTGACTGTCGATGACCGCCCCGCCGTGTTGCTGCGCGGCTACCTCATCGTCGCTCCGAATGGCCTGAACCCCGCGGTAAGCGAGGGAACTCCGGACCTCGCATACGAACTGCGCCTCGTTGACATCGACGGTCGGCGCTGCGGCGTGGAAGTCGGCCTGCTGCCACCACCCGGCGCCGACAGCAGCTACTTCACCGAGCTCTTTTGGGAGCAGCCGCCAAACGCGCGCGTCTTCGGTTTCGGGGCGCAGTTTACTTACCTAGACATGCGCGGGCGGGCGGTGCCTATCCTCACGGCAGAACAGGGCGTCGGCCGCGGCGCGCAACCCCTCACGCGCTACACGGAGACCTTCGGGGGTGCGGGCGGCGACTGGTGGAGTACTTATGCCCCGGTGCCGGGTCTTGTCACCACGGAACTGTGCGGCCTGATGCTGCGCAACACGGAGCCTGCGCGCTTCGACCTGCGGCGGCCGGGGGTCGGCAGCGTGCGCGTTTACGCCGCCGAACTGCGGGCGCTTGCATACTGCGCCGAAGCGCCGGCAGAGTTGCTCGAACTGCACACGCGCACGACTGGCCGCATGCCTGCGCTGCCGGACTGGGTTCACGGCGGCGCCATCGTCGGGCTGCAAGGCGGTAACGACAAGGTCGAGCAGGCCGTTACCGACCTGGTGGCGGTGGGCGCCAAGTTGGCCGGTGTGTGGCTGCAGGACTGGGTGGGCAACCGGCAAGTGCCGTTCGGAACCCGGCTGTGGTGGGATTGGCAGCGCGACGAGGAGCGGTACCCCGACTGGCACGGCATGCGCGAGCGCCTGGCGCGCCTCGGCGTTCGCATTCTGACTTACGTGAACCCGTTCCTGGCGCCTATGGCCGACCGGCCAGGTGGCAAGCCGGGACTCTTCGAAGCCGCTGACGCCGCCGGTTTCTTCGTCAAGACGGCGAGCGGTGCGACGTACCTGACCGACCAGGGCGACTTCGAAGCTGGCTTGATCGATCTCTCCAACCCGGAGGCGCGCGCCTGGTACCTGGAGGCTCTCGCCCAGAACCTGAGCGAGAGCGGCACTTCGGGCTGGATGGCCGACTTCGGCGAGGGGCTGCCCCTCGACGCGCACCTTGACGGCGGCACGGCGCTCACGTGGCACAACCACTACCCGGAGGCGTGGGCAGCGTTCAACCGCGACCTTCGCGGCCGCGTGGCGGAGCTGAGCGGCGGCACGGCGGGCGATTACGTGACGTTCTTCCGCTCCGGCTTCACGCGCAGCCCAGGCAACGCCGGGCTGTTCTGGTTGGGGGACCAGTGCGTGACTTGGGACCGCTTCGACGGTCTGGCAAGCGCCCTGACCGGGCTACTGTCCGGCGGCTTCTCCGGCTTTGCGCTCAACCACGGCGACGTTGGAGGTTACACCTCGACGCTCCCGCCACTGCCCATCACCGTGCGCACGCCCGAACTCCTCGCGCGCTGGGGGGAACTCATGGCGTTCACGGCCGTGCTCCGCAGCCACGAGGGCAACCGCCCGCAGCACAACGTTCAGGTCTACTCGACGGCCGAGACGCGTGATGCGTTCGCGCACGCGAGCAGCCTGCACGCTGGGTGGGTCGACTTGCGCCGAGAACTGATGGCGCAGGCCGCCGCGACCGGCATGCCGGTCGTGCGCCACCCGTGGCTGCAGTACCCAGGCGACCCGCAGTGCGCCGACCTCACCGAACAGTTCTTCTTGGGCCCGGACCTGTTGGTTGCCCCGGTGCTGCAGGCGGAGTCGAGCAGCGTGCGTGCTTACCTTCCGGCTGGCAGTGGCGCTTGGCGGCATCGCTGGACAGGCGTCGCTTACGCTGCTGGCGCCGGCACCTGGGTCGAGGTGCCCGCGCCAGTTGGGCAGCCTGGGCTGTTCGACCGCGAGGATTAGGGGGTCAACCGCGGCGCCTGCCGCGTGGGTCGAGCACGTCGCGCAGCCCATCGCCCAGGAGGTTGAAGGCAAGCACCGTGAGGAGGATGGCGAGGGCGGGCGCGGAGGACGCCCACGGCGCCTCGGCGATGAACGACCGCGTCTCAGACACGACGGCGCCCCACTCAGGGGTGGGTGGTTGGGCGCCGAAGCCGATGAACCCGAGGCCGGCCGCCGTGAGGATGGCGCCGCCGACGTCGAAGCTCGCCTGCACCAGCAGGGGCGTCAGCGCATTGGGCAGTATGTGCTTGAGGGCCTGACGCCAGCGCCCAGCTCCGAGCGCGCGCGACGCGTCGACGAAATCGAGCGTCTTGAGGCTAAGGACCTGGGCGCGCAAGAGGCGCGCGTAGTAAGGCCAAGACACGGCGGCGACGGCGATGATCAGGTTCGCGAGGCTAGGCCCGAGGGCGCCAGCGATGGCCATCGCCAAGATGAGGGCGGGGAACGCGAAGAAAATGTCGGTGATGCGCATGGCCACCTCGTCGACGACGCCGCCGAAGATGCCTGCAAGCAACCCGACGAGGCTGCCGACGATCAGGGAGACGGCCACTACCGTCAAGCCGATGCGCAAGGAGATGCGCGACCCGAACACGACGCGCGACCAGACGTCGCGGCCCAACTGGTCAGTGCCGAAGAAGTGCTGGGCGCTCGGCGGCTTCAGCCTGGCGCTTAGGTCCTGAGCGAGCGGGTCGCTGGCCAGGTACGGGGCGAGGATGGCAATCAGGACGAGCAACACGGTCAAGATGGTGCCGATGACGGTTCCAGGGTTCCGGAGGAAGCGCCTCACGGCCTTGTTGCGGATGAGGGGCTGGCGGCCCGTTGCTCGCGCCGTCATGCGTACGCGATCCTAGGGTCGAATACGACGTACAGGACATCTACCAAGAGATTGATGACGCTGTACGCCAGCCCGGCGATGAGCGTTACTCCCATGACGGCCGGGAAGTCGAGCGCGGTTGCGCTGGCGGTGGCGTACGAGCCGAGGCCGGGCCACGAGAAGATGGTTTCGGTCAGTACGGCACCCGTCAGGAGCGCTCCGAGCAGGCTGCCTAGGACGGTGAGCACGGGCAATGCAGCGTTGCGTAACGCGTGCTTGAGCACGACCTTGATGTCGGGCAGGCCCTTGGCCTTGGCGGTGCGCACGAAGTCTTGAGACAGCACCTCGAGCATGGCGCTGCGCACCATGCGTGCAACGAGAGCGGTGGAGAATGCCCCAAGCACTAGCGCTGGCAGCAGTAGGTGGCGCAGCGCGTCGCCGAGTACTTCCCAGTCGCCCGCCAGCAGCGCGTCGAGCGTAAGGATGCCGGTCACGCGTGGTGGGGCCAAGAGGTAGGCGTCGAGCCTACCGGGCCCAGGCAGCCAGCCGAGTTTCGCGTGAAAGAGTTGCAGCATGAGAATCGCCAGCCAATAGACGGGCGTAGCGCCCCCAACCAGCGCGAGTGTCCTAACGCCGAGGTCTAGAGGCCCGTCTTGCTTGACGGCGGCGACTATCCCGGCCGGAATGCCAAGCGCCAAGGCGAAGAGCATGGCGGCGATGGTCAGCTCGAAGGTGGCGGGGAAGAAGTCCCGCAAGTCGTTCAATATCGGCCTGCCCGTGCGCAGCGAGCGCCCGAGGTCGCCCGTTGCCAGCGAGCGCATGTAGAGCAGGTACTGCTGCCACGGCGGCTTGTCGAGGCCGCGTTTTTCACGGTAAGCAGCCACTTGCGCGGGGCGCGCGTTGTTGCCGAGCGCCGCCGCTGCCGGGTCTGCTGGCACTACCTGCGAGATGAAGAAGGCGGCGAAGCCGACGCCCCACACCACGAAGACGAGGGAGCCGACGCGTCGCAACAGGAACGCTAGCACCGGAGCTCCTTGGCCGAACGGTAAGGGAGGGCCCGGTAGCCGGGGCCCTCCCGTGGGTGGCTCGAGTTCAAGTAGTGCCCGCCGAGATCAGGGGAGCTTGCTGATGCGGTCGAGTTCGACGTCGCCGCCTGCGCTGCGAACGAACCCCTCGACCTTGGCCGAGGTGACGATCGGCTTGTACGGCTGGTACAGCATCGTGTACGGACCCTCGGTTGCGACGAGCCGCGTGAGCCGACCGTAGATCTCGGCCCGAACGGCCGGGTCGATGGTGGTGGCGCCCTCGGTGGCTAGACGCCCGGCCTCCGGGTTGTTCCACGCGTTGCGCCAGGCGATCGAGGACGCGTCGTAATTGGAGAGTGGCGTGGCGTTGCCGTCGGGATCGGGGTAGTCGGGGCTCCATGCCGCCAGCACGATCTGTGCCCCTTGGGCGCGGTAGATGGTGTAGAGCTCGCTGGCTACCGTCTGCTTGATGTTGGCCGTGATGCCCGCCTCTGCCAGGTCAGCCTGGACCTTGGCCGCGAGGTCGGCGCACGGGATGCCGCCGCCGCAGGCGCCGGTCGGGATGAGGAACTCGACGGTCAGGCCGGTGGCGCCCGCCTCTGCGAGGAGCGACTTGGCCTTCTCGACGTCGCGCTCGTAGTAGATGGTCGTGTCTGCGCCCATGAGGCCAGCGGGAATGACGGTCTGCATGCGCCGACCGAGGCCGAGCAGCAAGCTGTCGATGATGGCCTGCTGGTCGACCGCGTAACGCACGGCGTCGCGCACGCGGTTGTCTTCGAACGGTGCGCCTGGGCCAGAGTTGAGGCCCAGGTAGGTCATCTGGAAGGTATCGGTCTTGTAGGTCTTGAGGTTGGTATTGGCTTCCGCCGCCTGGAACGCCTCGGGGGTGTAATCCCACGCGATGTCGATCTCGCCAGACTCAAGCGCCGTGCGCTGCGCGTTGGCTTCTTGCATGTAGCGCATGATGACGCGCGTGATGCTGCCCGGCGTTGGGTACTCGGGGTTAGCGACGAGCACCACTTGCGCGCTGCGGTCCCACCGTTCGAGCATGTAAGGCCCAGACCCGGCAGAGTGATCGTTCAACCACGCCTGCCCGTAATCGCCGTCCTGGAAGTTAGGTTCGACTTCGGCCTGGTCCATGATCCCGCCGATGTTGAAGGTCAGCAGGTTGAGGACGATGCTCGGGTTGATGCTGGCTGGCAGGTCGAGGCGCACGGTCTTGTCGTCGAGCGCGACGGTCGAGCCGATCT
>JBIQMD010000046.1:0-8739 GCA_044463725.1 Truepera radiovictrix | reverse complement strand
GCCAACTTGGCGAGTTACCTGCTCTCCGACGAGGCCGGCTACATGACGGGCGACCTCATCTACCTCGACGGTGGCGAGAGCGCCTTCAATGCAGGCGAGTTCAACCTGCTTGACGCCGTGACAAGTGAGCAGTGGGACGCACTAACCGCGGCTAGGCGCCGCGGCTGACCGCTACTTCGTCTAGAGCTCCGAGCCGCCTGGCAGCGTCATGGTGAAGAGGCCGGTTGCGTCCTGGTAACGCACGATGACGGTGTACACGCCACCGCCGTTCTCGAACACGCGGTCAAGCGCGACGCGTTGGCCCTTCACGTAGGTCGCCTCGAATACCTTGGTCTCGGGACCGGCGGCCGCCCCCGTCTGGAAGCTCTCTGGGCGCTGGTAACGCACCTCGACCTCGACGGTGCCCCTCCTAACCTCGCCAGTGAAGCGCACCGGCATATCGGTCCGCTGGGTGGTGCGGCGCGAGGTCGTCGAGGTGAAGTCCTTCTTGTAGACGAGTATTGGAGTCTGGCCAGGTAGGCCGAGGTACCATCCGCGCGTCTCGCCGACGGCGAAGAACACGATGGCGACGATGACCAGGAAGCCTATGAAACCGCGCATGGCCGGAGTATACCGGCCATGCGCGCACTCACAAGAGGTTTTTCTCAGCCACGCCGTTGGTTCAGGCAGTGGCTCCCGTGGCGCTGCGGTGCAGGTTGCGGAGCACCGTGTGGAGGATGCCGCCGTTGCGGTAGTACTCCAGCTCGACGGGGGTGTCCAACCGGCAGGCGACCATGAACGTGACCTTGGTCCCGTCGGCCTTGGTTGCCGTCACTTCCAGGCGTTGGCGCGGCGCGACGTTCTCGTCGACTGCGATGTCGAACGTCTCCGAGCCGTCCAGCCCCAGGCTAGCTGGGTCGTCTGCGCTGAGGAACTGCAGCGGCAACACTCCCATGCCGACGAGGTTGGAGCGGTGGATGCGCTCGTAGCTCTTGGCGATCACGGCCTTGACGCCGAGGAGGTAAGTGCCTTTCGCCGCCCAGTCGCGGCTGGAACCCATGCCGTAGTCGTTGCCAGCCAACACCACGGTCGGGATGCTCTTGGCGATGTAGTTGCGGCTCGCCTCGTAGATGCTCGTTACCTTGCCGCTCGTGTAGTCGGTGGTGTAGCCGCCTTCCGTGCCTGGTGCCGTCTGGTTCTTGAGGCGGATGTTGGCGAAGGTGCCGCGCGTCATGACGCGGTCGTTACCTCGGCGCGAACCGTACGAGTTGAAGTCCTTGCGCTCGACCTCGTTGCCCATCAAGAAGGCGCCTGCCGGGCTGTTGACGGCTATGGAACCTGCTGGCGAGATGTGGTCCGTCGTCACGGAGTCGCCGACCTTGACGAGCACGCGCGCGCCTACGATCGGGGCGATGGCGCCAGGCTGATCAGGCATGTCGATGAAGAACGGCGGTTCCTGGATGTAGGTGGAGGAGTCGTCCCACTCGAAGAGCTGGCCGCCCTTGACGGGAATGGCGTTCCAGGCCTCGTTCGAGCGCTCGATGCCGTCGTACATGCGCCTGAAAGTCTCTGGGTTCATGGCGGCCTCGAGGTGTTCCGTGACGTCGGCGTAGGTCGGCCACAAGTCGCGGAGGTAGACGGGGTTGCCATCTTGGTCCTCGCCGAGCGGGTCGTTGACGATGTCGTAGTCAACGGTGCCGACGAGCGAGTAAGCCACCACCAGGGGCGGGCTGGCCAAGTAGTTGGCCTTGACGTCAGGGTTGATGCGGCCCTCGAAGTTGCGATTGCCGCTGAGCACCGAGACGGCCACGATGTCGCCCTCGTTGACCGCCTTCGAGACGGCGGGCGGCAGTGGTCCCGAGTTGCCGATGCACGTCGTGCAGCCGTAACCGACGACGTAGAAGCCGACCTCCTCGAGGTACGGCAGCAGGCCGGTTTCTCGCAGGTACTCGGTAACGACCTTCGAGCCCGGCGCGAGGCTGGTCTTGACCCACGGCTTGGCGCGCAGGCCACGCTCAGCGGCCTTCTTGGCGACCAGGCCGGCTGCGAGCATGACCGACGGGTTACTCGTGTTCGTGCACGAAGTGATCGCTGCGATGACGATGTCGCCGTGCGTCAGGTCCCTCTCGGTTCCGCGGAACGACAAGTGACCGGTTCTCGCCATGGCCTCGTCCGTGAGGGCGAAGCCGCGCTTCTCGACGGGGCGGCGCAGGTCCTCCTGGAACTGCGGCTGCATGTCGCTGAGCGCGATGCGGTCCTGAGGCCGTTTCGGGCCTGCCAGGCTAGGCACTACGCTGCCGAGGTCGAGTTCGAGGATCTCGCTGAACTCGGGCTCTGGGCTCGACGCGTCGTGGAACATGCCGTTGGCCTTGGCGTAACGCTCGAGCGCCTCGACTTCGTCGGGTAGGCGGCCCGTCTGGCGCATGTAGCGCAGCGTCTCTGCGTCGATCGGGAAGAAACCGACGGTAGCGCCGTACTCAGGCGCCATGTTGCCGAGCGTGGCGCGGTCAGGCACCGTCATGCTGGCCATGCCCGGGCCGAAGAACTCGACGAACTTGCCGACCACGCCGTGTTCGCGCAACTGCTGCGTGACGACGAGCACGAGGTCCGTGGCGGTGGCGCCCTCCGGAAGTCGACCCTTGAGCCTGAAGCCGACGACTTCGGGAATGACCATGTAGTAAGGCTGGCCGAGCATGACGGCTTCTGCTTCGATGCCGCCGACGCCCCAGCCGAGGACGCCGAGGCCGTTGATCATGGTCGTGTGGCTGTCGGTGCCGACTAGCGAGTCTGGGAACACGACGTCCTTGTCGCCGTCTGGCTTGTGCTGCACGCCGCGCGCCAAGTACTCGAGGTTCACTTGGTGGACGATGCCAGATGCTGGCGGCACGACGTTGAAGTTCTTGAACGCGGATTGGCCCCAGCGCAGGAACTCGTAACGTTCACGGTTGCGTTCGAACTCGATCTGCGAGTTGCGCAGCAGCGCGAGCGGGTTGTCGTACTCGTCGACCTGCACGGAGTGGTCGATGACGAGGTCGACGGGCACCTGCGGGTTGATCTTCGCCGGGTCGCCGCCGAGCCTGTGCATGGCGCTGCGCAGTGCCGCCAGGTCGACGACGGCCGGCACGCCGGTGAAGTCCTGCAGGATGACGCGCGCCGGCATGAACGGGATCTCTTGCTCGTAGGTGGTCTTCGGGTCGTACGCGGCTAGGCGCTCGATGTCTGCGCGGGTGACGAGGAATCCGTCCTCGTTGCGCACAAGCGACTCGAGGAGCACCTTGATGGAGAACGGCAACTTGTCGATGTTGCCCAGGCCCTGCTCCTGCAACGCCGCGAGGCGATAGTAGTAGGCCTCACCCGAGCCAGTGTCGAACGCGGTTTTCGCGCCGAACGAGTTGCTCTGGTTCTTCGTGGTCATGTTCGCTCCTTGTCTAGTGTCGAAGCTTGTGCACCAGTTGCCGCCAGCCGGGGCGGCGAACTGCCCTTACGCATCCAATCTTGCCGCTACTCTAAGTGATATGACAGGGCCACAATCACCTAGACGTTACGCAGACGCCGCCAGCGACGAGGCCGTTCCGGCCCACGGGGCGCGCACACGCATCATCACTGGGGCGCAAGCAGCAGACGCCCTCACCAGCCCGGCGAGCCTCCGCCACCTCGCGCCCTTCATCGGGCGCACGGTCAGCGTGACCACGGCGGCGCAAGAGAGTAACGAGAAGGCCAACACCACGCTCAAGCGCGTGCAGCGCTTCGTCAACCTGGGTCTGGTCGAGGTAGCTGGCACCGTGCCGCGCGCTGGCCGGCCGATGAAGCTCTACCGCTCGACGGCCGAGGTCTTCTTCGTGCCGTTCGAGGTGACCCATTCGGAGTCCCTCGAGGCGGCCTTGGCTGAGCGCGACGCCTACTGGGAGCGGCTCCTGCGCCGCAACGTCGTGCGAGGACGGCGCGAGGCGCTCGGTGAGTGGGGCACGCGCTTCTACCGCGATCGCCGCGGGCGCCTGCAGGTTCAGACGGCGGTAACCCCGGACGTCAACGCCACCACCCTCGACGCGGAGGCGCCTGCAACGCTCTCGCTGTGGCGCGACCAGGTTCAACTGGACTTCGCCGACGCGAAAGAGCTTCAACGCGAGATGTTCGCGCTAGTGCAGCGCTACCAACGCCACACCGGCTCCCAGCGCTACGTCGTGCGCATGGGCTTGGCGCCCGTACTCGAAGAGGTCGAGTGATGGTCCTTACGAGTTGGTCACGACACTCACGCGCCACTTGGTTAGCATTAGGGATGCTGCCCTCGACCCCAACCGCCCACGTCCGTAGCAGCGCCCGTACGCCACTGGCCAAGGGGCGCCTGGCGCTCATCGTTCCCCTCTTGCTCGTGCTCGCGGCCTGCGCACCTGGCGCGTTCGGCCCCGCCGCCTCGACCGACCCCGTAGCAGTAGAGCTGGAGCGCACGGCACAGGTACTCTTCCACCGCATGGAACTAGGTCACCTCGAGGCGGGCGTGTACACCACCAACGCCCTCATCGACGTGACGCTGCCGGAGGGCGCGCGCTGGACGCTCCAGGAGTTCGCTTCGGACGGCTCGAGCTACTTGCTGACACTGACGTCATCGCGGCTGCCTGGTGTGGGGTGGCGGGTCTCGCCTCGCGGGGTCTCACAGTTCAACCCCCGCTAACGGCAACTTGGTGAGCGCAAACGATGGGGTCCGGGCCGCAATTGGCCCGGACCCTTCAACGGCCTAGCGTGAAGTGCGCTTAGACCCCGACGGGGAGGTGCTTCGTGAGGCGCGCTTGGTACGCGGACTTCGGTTGGGCACCGACCATGACTTCGACGGGCTGACCGTCCTTGAAGAGCATGACGGTAGGAATGCTCATGACGCGGAACTCCTGGGCCACACGCATGTTGTCATCGACGTTGAGCTTGCCGACCTTGACCTTGCCCGTGTACTCACCTGCCAGCTCCTCGATCACGGGGCCGACCATCCGACACGGGCCGCACCACGGCGCCCAGAAGTCAACCAGGACCAGACCTTCGCGCTTCTCGCTATCGAAGTTGCTGTCTGTGAACTCGATCGTGTTAGCCATCAGATCGTCTCCTCAATTCGGGCGCTGCCTGCGCCAGCTGCTACCCCTAGAGTATGTGCCAACTCGAACTTCTCGATGTAACCAGCTAGACACCGGCCGCTGGACGCACTAGGTATGCGCCAAGATGTTCCACGTCACGAGCGCCGTTGCGGGCGCCCCGCGCGCAACACGAGCAGGGGCGAGGCAGAGCGCCTGGTGGCCTCCCTTTACGGCGGCCCGTACTGCGGCGCGAGCGTTGAGACTGGCGCCCTGCTGCTCAAGTGCGGCCGCAACTTCGGCGGTCACGTCGAGGTCGGGGCTCGAGCCACGGGAGTCGGTACCGAAAGCCATGGCGACGCCGTGGCGCGCGTACATGGCCCATGGGAAGGTGCCACACTCGAGCGCGGCGTTGGACCTTGGGCAGTGAACGACGACGGAGCCGGATCGGGCGATGAGGCGCACGTCGTCCTCGTCGACTTGCACCCCGTGAACCAGCGTTGGTGCGGCATCAAGTACCCCGAGTTCGTTGAGGTAACGCACGGGGGAGCCACCAGTCGCTTGGAACCCGAAGCCAGCGGCCCCCAACGACTCGGCTAACCGGCCGCTGCCGCGCTCATGGAGCTCGCGCTCCGCTGGCGACTCTGCGACGTGGATGGCGAGGGGGATGTGCTCGGCCCTGGCGTAAGCGACGAGACGCTGCAGCAGCGGCGCGCTGACGGTATGCGGCGAATGCGGCGAGAGCCCGACGCGCATGCCGCCCACGCGCTGCAGGGCCCTGAAACGCGAGAGGCGCTGCACCGTTGCCGCGAAGACGGCGTCTGCATCCTCTCGGCGCGGGGCGAAGACCTCCCAGTACGCAACGCCTGCAACTGCCGTTTGCGACAAGAGCAACTCCATGACGCCTTCGTCCGTGACGATGTCTCCAACGATGGTCGTGCCATTTGCCGCGAGTTCGGCTAGGCCCCTAGCGGCGGCCGCCAACCCCCGGCCGCCGCTGCGGGCATGCGCCACGACGGCCGCGATGAAATCGACGTAAGCACCCGGCGTGTAGGTCATGAGCGAGAGGTCGAGGTGCGTGTGGGCGTTCACGACGGGCGGTGAGACGGCGAAGCCACAGTCGAGCTCGGCAGCGTCTGGGTAGGCCGCCTTGGCGTCTACCGCGCTCGTTACGTTGACGATGCTGCTTACTCCCGGAGCTCGCTGCACGACTACGGCCCCGTCGGCCCTAGGAAGGCCGAGGCCGTCGTAGACGACGTCTGCTCGCGCCACTACGCGGCCAAGAGCTGCGGGCGGCGGCCCGAGTAGCTGCTCTAGTCGAGTAGTGGCCACGCAGTTGGCGCCTAGCCAGCTGACGTGTCAGAGACTGCGCCTGCTACCTCGGCGGTGAACCGCCCAGATGGCACGCTGCCGGCGGTGGGGAGCTGGAACTCGCGCGGGTCGACGCGCCGCAGGATGCCGTACAGCGAGTCGCGTTGCGCTGGCTCGTAACCGGCGTCGACGATCTGACGAACGATCTCGCTCTCAGGGGTGTTGCTGTGCTTGGCGCCAGCTTGTGAGACGACGTTCTCCTCGAGCATGGTGGAGCCGAAGTCGTTGCAGCCGAAGTAGAGCGCAGTCTGCGCGACCTTGTAACCCATGGTTGGCCACGAGGCCTGGAAGTTCACGACGTTGTCCAGCAGTAGGCGACTGACGGCAACGTTCTGCAGGTACTCGTGAGCGCCTGCGCCCGGCGCCTTGCCCTCGATGCGTACCCCTTGCGTTTGCAGCGTCCAGGAGATGAACGCCGAGAAGCCGTTGCCGTGGCTAGCGAGGGCGCGGTCCTGCTGGTCGCGAACGCGCATCAGGCTCTCTACGCGTTGCTTGGGCGTCTCGCCGAAGCCGATCACCATGGTCGCCGTCGTGTACAAGCCCAACGACTGCGCCTCGCCCATCACGCGGATCCAGTCGTCAGACGAGATGCGCCCCGGCGAAACGTAGCGTGCGAGCCGCACCTCGTCGACGAGCATCTCGCCCCCGCCTCCAGGTAGGCCGTCTAGGCCGGCAGCTTGTAGTTCGACGAGGACGTTGCGGGTGGACATGCCCGTCAGCTCCGCCATGCCCCTGATCTCCTCCGGGCTGAACGCCTCGATGCGGATGGTCGGGTGGTGCAGCTTCAGATGGCGCATGAGCTCCAGGTACCAATCGAACGGGAGGTAGCGGTTGACCCCACCCTGCATGAGGATGCGGCTGCCGCCTACGTTCTCGAGTTCGACTATCTTCTGCGAGATCTGCTCGAAGGAGAGGGTGTACGAGTCGTCTTGGCGCCGAGTACGGTAGAAGCCGCAGAAAGCGCAGCCAACGGAGCAGACGTTCGAGTAGTTGATGTTGCGGTCGATCAGGTAGGTGACCGTCGTCGGGTCGGTGCGCATGTTGCGCACGGCATCGGCGGCAGCTGCGACGTCGAAGAGGGGCATGTCGTACAGCTGGACGGCTTCTTCTGGTGTGAGACGGGCGCCTGACGCCGCCTTGCCTAACAGGCTCATGCCGGAAGCATAGCACCGGGCCCCACGGCGCCAAGGCAGTCAGTGAGCGGAGCAGCAAGTTGTGTACTCCGCCGTCGACCACCAGGTAAACTAGGCGCATGTCCAGTTACGCTCCGCAAGAAGCGGCCAGCCCCTGGCGCCTCCTGTTCGAGAACGTCCGCCAAGCTATCGGCCAGAAGCGTGACGAGAACGGCGTCGTAGGCAGCATCAACTGGTTGCGGGGCGCCATGGAGTCTCACGGCGCCAACCCGAACGTGGTCCGCAACATCATCTACCGAGACAAGGGCCGCATACCAGACAAGCGCGCGCTCTTCGTCATCCTCGACCAGCTCTGGCAGGAGGCGGGCAACCCGCCCCTCGACATGCCAGACCTGCAGGCGGTCCTCTCCCCCACCGCCAGCGCCGAGCAAGAGGTCCTACAGCTCCTTGGCCGCGACAAGCGCAGGGCGTACCGCGCCATCGTCGGCGGCATGCAGGGTGGTGAGATGCCGAAGGTCCTGGTCACTGGCAGACCGGGCTCCGGCAAGACGCTCCTTACCGACTACGTCCGCCAGGGTGTCGAGCTGAACGCGGATCCCGAACTCGAGACCGTGCGGCTAGAGTTCGGCAGTTCCGACCTGGCCACCTCGTTGACGCGCATGGCCAACGAGCTCGGCGTAGCGGCAGAGGTGATGGAGTCGCGCCTCGTGCGCATCGCCACTGCGAGCGCCTTCTCAGTGCAGGCAGACGCCCAGGCCGAGGTGGCGCGCGTCATCCTAGACGCGGTCAGGAGCCGCCAGGGCCCTCTACTGCTCCTCATGCACGTGTCGCAGACCCTCGCCAACCAGGACGCGCTCGGACTGGTCGCCTTGCGCCTCAATACGCCAGAAGTGCCGCGCGTAAGCGCAAGTGAGTGGTTGTGGGTGACGCTCTTCGAACCCCTCGCAAGACAACCTAACGTCGCGCTGTTCGTGACGATGACCGACCTACCCGCCAGGGCGATGCAGCGCCTCGGCAACTTCACGGACCCCATCAGGCTCACTCCCCCAACCGCGGCCGAGGCGCGACGCTTCGTCAAGGCGCGCATGCCGCACTTGACCGCCAGCCAACAAGAAGAGATCGTGCAGCGGGCAGGCCGCTCGTTCGAGGAGCTACGCACCCTCACTCTGCTAGCGCAGGCGCGGGCACCGCAGGAGACGGGC
>JBIQMD010000045.1:0-8803 GCA_044463725.1 Truepera radiovictrix | reverse complement strand
AGAGCCCGGGCATGCGCGCGTCCATCAGTATCACTTGTGGATCCAGACTTTCCGCCAGCGCGACTGCTTCGTTGCCGTCATGCGCCATCCCGACGACTTCACAACTACTGAGGGTGGCGACCAATAGTGCTAGTCCTTCGAGGAAGAGTTCGTGGTCATCTGCTACCAGCACTCTCGTCGCTGGCCGCAACTCGGGGGTGGTGGCTACTTCGGTCACGTTGCTACGGGCCGGCCAGTGGTCCTCAAGTGGGCAGGCCGTGCGGCCCGAGGCAGCGGCACCGTGACTGTCAGGGTCATGCCATGGGCCTCGTTGCGTAGTAGGTGCGCCCTGCCGCCGGCGCGACGCGCCGAGACGCGCAACGACGCTAAGCCGGTGCCACCCCCGTGACCGGTCAGGCGGCCGCCAACTCCCAGTGTCCCGATACCGTCGTCACGCACGATGAGCGTCGCCCGCGCTGAGCGCAGCCGGATCAACACCCAACAGTGCCGTGCTTGGGCGTGGCGCACGACGTTAGCCGTGCCTTCCAGCGTCGCCCGGTAGAGGAGCTCGGTTACCGCAGGAGAGAGGTCGGCGGCGGACCCGGAGGCGGCGAAGCTCACTCTGAGGCCAGCAAGCGCCACCAGGTTCAGAGCCTCCTTGACCGCGCCGATCAGGTCTAGCCGCTCGAGCGGCTCGGGCGGTTCACTATGCACGATGCGGCGCAACTCGCCGACAAGGCGCGAGACCTCGTCCCGCAAGGAGGCAGCCTGCTCGGCGGCGGTCGCGCTCTCTTTGGCAGCTTCGGCTAGGAGTTGGAGTCTTACCTCGAGGCCAGCCAGACCAGGCCCGAGGCGGTCGTGGAGGTCGCTGAGGAGCTGCTCGCGAGTCCGGGAGTCGGAGTGACTCACGTTTGGCCAACGGGCCTGTCGTACTCGGCGGCCGGTCACTGCGTTCGGGCTGTGGGGCTCGGCCAACTTGGTGCTGAACGGCATGCCAACGCCCCTCCTTTCACCAGCGCTCACGCTACTCCGGCAGTATGAGGCGCGAGGGTGCCGATGATGGCACCCTCGCGCGCGAGGCTTGGTTTCGTTTCATTCACGCTCAACGGTGTGCTTGATCAGTTCTAGTCAGTTGACAGTGAACTCCTCGATCATGCCTTCCATGTAGTGCGACATGGTCGGATTGTTGAGGTCCTGCACGAAGCAGACGGCCACCCAGTTGCCAGCGGTTAGGTCGAGTGGCATGTAGACGGTCTGTCCGGGTGAGAGGGCCTCGATGTCGACGGTGGTCGTCGTGTCGAACGGCGGGGCCATGGTGTGCGTCGTGTCGTTGAAGAACGCTTCGAGGTCGGCTTGAGTCTTGCCGTCAGCGAGCTTGAAGAACGCGGCGATGTGCGGCTGGTCGCCCACGTTCGTGACCTTCCACAGGTCGTTGCTTGCCGTCATGGTTGCCGGGAAGTCGAACGAGAAGTCCGCGAGCTGCAGGGTGTGGCTCGTTTCAGGGGCGGCTACTGGTGAGCCCGAGGCCGTGACTTCGAACGGTAAGTAGCTGGACGCGGCCGAGTCGCTGTTCGCTGCATGCGACGAGATCACGTAGTTGCCTTCTTCCAGGTCGACAACCATGTCGTACTCAGCGTGCGGCTTGACGACCGAGCCGCTGAGCGCGACTGCGATCTCCAGGTAGGCCTTGGCGGCGGCCGTCTGGTCGCCGGATGCGATCGCGGCGTTAAGGGCGTCGTTGGCAGCGATGTAATCGCCTATCGCTACGCCGTCGTTGAGGCGCGCAATCGTGAAGGTCATGTCCTCAGTGCCGTTGTTGACGAGCGCGACCGTGCGGTAGCCCTCGCCAGCGAAGACCTGTGGTCCGACTAGCTGCCCATCTGCGAACTCCGCACTTACGTCGGCGGCTGCGCTAGCCAATCCGAACGTCAAGAGGCCCGCAAGCAGCGAGTACTTGACCAGTCGTCTCGAGGTGACCAAGCTCCGTAGGAAGCGTGCAATGGAAGAGTCATTCATAAACTGCCTCCGTTTCCTGGCGAAGCGTGCGCTCCTGGGCGTCCCGCTGTCATGGGGCGCCGTCCCAACCTTGCTCGGGACGGCGCCAGGCCATACCCAGACGCGTAGAGGTGCGACCTACTCGGTAGGCGGCAGACCCTCCGGGTGAGGGTGTTGTTCCGGCGCGCCCCAGAGAAGCGAGGCAACGACGCTGATGACGAGGATCCCGACCACCACAGCTAGCGAGACGAGGCTGGGGATGTGGAAGACGTCGAGGAGGACCATCTTCGCGCCGATGTAGACGAGGATGATGGCCAGACCCGTCTTGAGGAACACGAAGCGGTGAACGACGTGCGCCAGCAGGAAGTACATGGAGCGCAGGCCGAGGACGGCCATGATGCTGGCCGTGAAGACGATGAAGCCGTCCGTGGTGACGGCGAAGATAGCCGGGATCGAGTCGACGGCGAAGAGCAAGTCGGTGAACTCGATGACCACCAGCACGAGAAGGAGAGGCGTCGCCATCCGTACGCCGTTCTTGCGCGTGAAGAACTTCTGGCCGTCGTACTCGCTGCTTACCGGCATCAGGCGCCTGACGAGGCGCAGCGCTGGATTCTTCTCGAGGTTGCTCTCACCCTCGCCCTTCTGGAACAGCATCCTGAAGCCCGTGAAAAGGAGGAACGCGCCGAAGACGTAGAGGACCCAGCTGAACGCCTGAATGAGCGCAACGCCGACGACGATCATGATCCCGCGCAGCACCAGGGCGCCAAGGATGCCCCACAGGAGCACGCGTTGTTGGTACTTGAACGGCGTCTTGAAGTACGTGAAGACGAGCACGAAGATGAAGATGTTGTCGACTGACAGCGACCACTCGAGAACGTAGCCGGTTATGTACTGGATGGCCTTCTCTTGGCCTAGCCAGATGTAGAACAGCACGCCCATGAGGAGCGACAAACTCACCCAGGTAACGGTCCACAACGCCGCCTCTTGCGGTCTGACTACGTGTGCTTTGCGTTGGAAGACACCGAGGTCGATGGCGAGCATGACGACCACGAATGCGATGAATGCGAACCAAGCCCATAGCGGTTCGGTCATGTTGACCTCCCGTTAGGGTCTTGCCTTCGTGTGCGCCACCGGGCAGTCTTTGACGGCCGTGTTGACGATGGCGAACTCCCGGAGTACGGGCGGCTACTCCCCCTCAACGAAGGGTAACTGTACCCTACTGCTTCCAGCCGTGTAACCTGGGGGCCGGTCGCTCTGAACCCGGCAGCGTGGAATGAAGCACGGCCGTGCCGTCAGCTCTATCGCTCGCGCGCTCGCCGTTTGGCGGCCAGGAGGCGGATCATGTCGGCAGACCAGATCGGCGGCCAGCTAGCCATCGAGGAACTGCGTAGGGACGTAATCGGCGAGGGGGCGGCGTTCGCTACTCCGTTCGGCGTCAGGCGCCTGACCTATGCGGACTACATAGCCTCTGGCCGGCCTTTGCGCTCGGTCGAGGCCACGCTCGAGCGCAGCGTGCTGCCGCTATACGCGAACACGCACACTGAGGACAGCGCTACGGGCGCGCGCACTACTGCCTTGGCCGACAGCGCCCGCGACTACGTGAAACGCTGCCTCGGCGGTGAAGAGACTCACAAGCTCTTCTTCGCTGGCACCGGCGCTACGGGCGCAGTGAAGCGCTTTCAGGAGGTTCTCGGCGTGTCAGTGGCGCCGGAACTGCGCCAGCTGGTCCTAGATGGCCTACCTGCGGCGCGCCGCTGGGTCGTGTTCGTCGGGCCTTACGAACACCATTCGAACGAGGTGTCGTGGCGCGAGTCGTTGGCTGAGGTTGTTTCCATCCCGCTCGCAGCCGACGGCACTCTCGACTTGGCGGCACTACTGGCGGCGCTCGAGGATCCGCGCTACCTCGGCAGGCCGCGCGTCGGCTCGTTCTCCGCCGCTAGTAACGTCACGGGCCTGATCACTGACGTGCGCGCCGTCGCCACGCTGTTGCACGAGCATGACGCAATCGCCGCTTTCGACTTCGCTGCCAGCGCGCCGTACGTCGCCATCGACGTGCAGGAGTCGCGCCCTGGCGCCAACGACGGTATCGACGCGTTAGTGCTAAGCCCCCACAAGTTCTTGGGCGGCCCAGGTTCGCCTGGCGTACTACTCGTGCGCAAGGAGCTCTATCACCTGACGTCACCGACGACAGCTGGTGGGGGTACCGTTCTGTACGTAAGCCACGTGACCCACCGCTTCGTCAGCGACGTCGAGTCTCGCGAGGACGCGGGCACGCCAGCCATCTTGCAGAAGGTGCGTGCGGCCATGGCTTTCAGGGTCAAGGAGAGGGTAGGGGCAGGGTTCATCGCGCGGCGCGAGGAGGAACACATCGGGGTGGCGCTGCGGCGCCTGGCCGCCAACCCGAAGGTGGAGGTGCTTGGCCCCCTCGATGCGCCGCGCCTGGCCGTCCTGTCGTTCCTAGTCAAACCGGCCGGCCGTTACCTCCACCCGCGCTTCGTGGTCCGCTTGCTCTCCGATCTCTTCGGTATTCAGGGCCGGGCAGGGTGCTCTTGTGCTGGGCCGTACGGCCACGACCTCTTGGGCATCAACGACGAGACGTCCGCGCGCTTCCTGCGAGAGATGGAGGCGGGCTTCGAGGGCCTCAAGCCGGGTTGGAGCCGCGTGAGCTTCCACTACCTGTGCGACGAGGCCGAGCTGGAGTTCCTCCTCGCGGCCATCGAGTTCTTGGCCGAGGAGGGCGACGTGTTCCTCCCCCTCTACGACTTCGACTGGCAGACTGGCGCCTGGTGCTACCGAGCGGCTGCCCCAGTGGGGAACGTCGACGACTTCGCGCCAGAGACGTGGGAGCCGATCGCTACCGCTACAGGCGAACGGGAGGCCGATTACGCCGCTTACCTGGCAGAGGCGCGGCGGTTGGCGCGAGAGTTGCGAGCGGCGCCGCCGCTTGCGCCGGACCGCAGCACTCCCGCAGACACACGCTTGGCGAACTTCCAGTACTAGTCGTCGCGCCTCAGGCTGCGGCCAGCCTGCGCGTCTCTGCGCGCACCTGCCACCGCAGCCAGCCGACTTGGGCGAGGGTCGCTACGACGAACGCCACCATGGCCATCGGCAGCGCGGTGAAGCGTTGGGTTATCACGCCTACCGCGAGCAGACCCGCACTGACGATGAGGAAGAGGATCATGGAGGCGCTGATGGCGGCCGTGCGGCGCGCGTAGACCGCCACGCCCTGGATGAGGTTGCGGAAGGCGTCGATGGCTGGCCACAGCAGCGCCCAAGCAGATCCGAGGATGGCGAGGGCCGTGAGTTCCGGCCCCAAGCCGGATACGGTGCCGAACCAGAATTGCGCTAGCGGGGTGAACGCCACGGCCAGCGTGATGACGAACAGGCTGCCTGCCAACAATATGGTGAAGCGCCGCAGCGCCCGGAAGGCGCCGGGCCGGTCGAGCAGCGCAACGACGACCTCGTTCAGAGCGAAGCTTACTGACCTGAGCATGAAGAGCAGGCCGTTGGCTACGGGCCATGCCGCCAGAGAGGCGAGGGCGTCTGGCATGCGCGCTATGGCGGCGCTGCCGATCGGTTGCACTAGCAGAGAGAGCAGGCCGGTGAGGACCAGGGGTAGGTAGAAGACGAGGAACGGCCGCATCGCGAGCGGGGTGCCGAGCGGGGTGGCGTTCACTAGTCTGACGCGCGTGATCGGCAGCGCAGCCCAGGCGCTGTAAAGCGCCTCGACCGAGACGCCGACGGAGATGGCCGTGGTCGCCGCCACGATGCCGCTGGCCCCGAACCCGAACCCAACTACCGCGGCCACGCCGCCGACGCCAACGAGGCGTAACACCGTGCCGATGCTCACGTGGTGCGAGCGTCCGTAGCGGATGAGGAGACCCTGGTGGTAGCGACGGTAGCCGATGGCCCACGTCCAAGGGAGCATGATCTTGAGGCCAAGGCGCGCCGGTTCGATGACGGCTTCGGGCGGGCCAAGCAGCGGCACTACTACCGCGTCGAAGAGCGGCGTGAACGCAAGCGATGCGTGTAGGACAGTAAGGGCGGCGCCGATCACCATCATGAAGCGGTAGATCAGCCTGCTTGAGGCGGCGTCCTTCGCGAGTGCGACGCTGGCGGCCAAGAGCATGATGACTGGCGCCTCGACGATGAGGGCCACGGGGAAGACGACCCCACCGTATGCGGCGAGGTGGATCTCCGGGTCGGCGAGCCGCGCCATGATGGCGCCAACCAGCGGCATTTCGAGGCCCATCACCAGCCAACTTGCAGCTAGTGGCAGCCAGGTTCTCACCACGTCCCTCATGCGTACGGGTGGCTCGCTTGCGGGCGTGGGCACCGTGCCCGGCTCGCCGTTAGGGCCGGCAGCATGGTTAGGACTGGTGGAGGTCACTGGCGAACTCTACCGCCGCCAGCCGTCTGGGTAGGCGCTGAGGCGCGCTTGGCTCAGGGCACCGCGAAAACGCAGGCTGCCTTGCCGTCCGTGATGCACGACAGCTGCTTCACGTCCTCGCCGAGGAGGCCGCGTAGCAGCGCCTGGTCGTAACGGCATACGGCCCTGCTCGAGCGCGCTAGTTGGTGAAACACGCAGTTGACGGCGCGCAAGCGGCCGTTCGCGTCGACGTGGGCTTCGTAACCCAACTCGGTGAGGATCGAGGCAACTTCAAGCATGCGCTCACGCGGCGCCATGCCAGCGAGGCGCGGCGCGAAGTCGCGGGCCGCCTCGTCGGCCATCTTCGCGAGCATGCGTTCAAGGCCCTCCTCGCCGTAGAGTTCCCGCACCGTACGCAGCATGTCGTCTGCTAGGCGGGCGTAACTACGGGGGAAGAGTTCGAGGGCGGCATCTGTGAGGGCGAATGCCCTGCCCGGGCGGCCACCGGTGCTGCGTTGCCCCGAAACGCGCAGGAGCCCATCGCGTTCGAGCGCAGTGACGTGCTGCTGCACGGCCGTGCGCGACACTTCGAGGGCGTCGGCCAGCTCCTCGACGGTACGGCCCCCATCGCGGTGGCGCATGACCTCACCCAAGAGCTTGCGGCGCGACTCGGAGAGGTGCGCAGCGCTAGGCATGGGTGGGGTGATTGCGGTGTCGGTGCTGGCCATGGGAAGGGGGAGTTGCCCTCGCGGGGCATCATGGCACGGCATGCGCCGCTGGATGTGGCGGCGTTTGACGGACAAGCGACATTGGGTATCGACTGGTGATACGGTGGGGCTGCGCACAATCGAGGTAGTGCAGGTTGGGTGTCGGGGTTTCCTAGCGCCACGGCCCGTGCCGCCCGCGCGGTTGGCAGGGAAGTGCAATGACGAAACACAGGTTGGCCTACGAAACTCTGCGAGAAGCCATTCTTGACGGCTTCCTGCCACCAGGCACGAGGCTCGTGCTGCACGACATCGCGGCGCGCCTTGGCGTCAGCCCCATACCCTTGAGAGAAGCGTTGAGGCTACTTGAACGCGACGACCTGATCGAAGTGCAGCCGCATACCAAGGTCGTGGTCAAGGAGTTCCCCTTCGAGGAGGCGTTGTGGGCCGCGGAGATGCGGTTGCTGCTAGAGCCAGCCGCTGCGCGCGACGCGGTGCCGAACTTCACGAGTCGTCATCTGACGGTGACGAGGTTGGCGTTCGAGGAACTGAAGTCGCCCGGGTCTGGCGGCGTGTCGAACGCCTTCCTCGAAAGCTACGGTGCGTTCTTCGACAGCATCTTCGCCGCGACGCCGAACCAGCGTCTAGTGCGCTCGCTCATGGAGCTGCGCGCGGTGGCGAGGCGCTTCAGGTCCGTGTACCAAGGCGAAGACGTCGTTCAAGAAGCGGAAGAGGACCTGGCGCTCATCCTTGGCGCGTTGACGGCAGGCGACGCAGACGGTGTTCATGGGGCAGTGCGGCTACACCGCTCGAAGTGCCTTACGCAATTGCAGTGCCTGGCCGCCAAGCGGCGGGAAGGGGTCGACACCGCCACGTCTGCTGGCGCCACAGGTAACCGGGCCGCACTCATGAACGTCTGGTAACCTGACCGGCATGTTGCTAGCACGAGAGAAGCGCGCACTACGTGGTGGACGAGGTTCGTGGTTCCGCAAGAGCCTGGTTTGGCGGTTTGCGGCCTGTGCTGCCCTATTGCTCTTGGCGGCTGGTTGCGCGCCAACCACTGCTGGGACGAGCAGCAGCGCGCCGCTCGTCGTTGGCGCTGGCGGAGATGCGGGCGCCCCCGTGGCGCAGGGCAACACCTACTACTTGCGCTTCGACCTTTCGCTCGAGCAGTTCGGACTTGCGCCGCGCGACCTCCAGGCTGCTTTGTGGGTGCCTTCCGGCTACGCCTCGGACGTCGGCGACGTCACTTCGATGTTCGGCCTCAACGACGTTCGTGCGGCCGAGAACTGGACCGTCGAACTCGTTCAAGTGAAAGCGCAGCGCAGCACCGTTACTACCAGCGCGTCTTTCAACCAGTCGCGCATCGACTACTCGATGTGGGCGGTGGTCAAGGTGGTCGTGCCGACTGGCATCGTGCCCGGTCCTTACCGCGTGCGCGGCACGCTGCAGGTGCGCTCCGGCGCTACAGCGCCCCTGTCGGCAACCTTGAACATCGCAGCGCCGTAAGGGCGCAGTTCACAGGTCGATTCCTTCGCGCGCCACGCCGCTCAGGCACCACTCGCCCTTGCGGTCGCCTGACTTGGCGAGAGCGACGGCGAAGACGAACGTCACCTGCCCGTCGGACGTTTGAACGGCGACGGTGCCCCTGGCGCTGTCGCCGATCTCCATCACTTCCACCAACTGGGCCGCTGCGCCGTTCACCAGTGGCGAGTAGCGGTCGTTGCAGATGGCGCGTGCGAACTGCTCCTCGTTG
>JBIQMD010000044.1:0-8807 GCA_044463725.1 Truepera radiovictrix | reverse complement strand
TGGCCATGGGAGGCCAAGGCGCTCGGTCAGCGCGTCCGCATCCGCCTGGGCGCCGTAGACGACGGGCACCTCGAACTGCTTCGGCGTTGGCTCGGCACCCGCGGCGCTGGCGGCGGCGGCGAGCAGTCGTGCGTCTGCGTTGGCCAGGCGGCCCTCGACCAAGATGTCCGTATGGCCTGGAACGACGTCGTAGCCGTTAGCGGGCAGCGCCGCCCTGAGCGCCGAGGCGACGGCCGTTAGTTGCCGCGAGAGCTGTGGCGTCGGGGGCCCATCGAACGCCAGGTAGCGTGCGTTTGGGCCCGCCCGCACTATGCGCATGCTCAGCTCGGCGCCCGCACCTGGATGCCGGCAGCGGTCAACTGCCTGCGTGCGGCCCCGGCAAGCTCGGCTGCTCCGGGTGTGTCTGAGTGAAAACAGATGGTGTCGACCCGCAGCACCAACGTCGCGCCGTCGCTCGCGAGGAAGGGACTGCCGCTAGCTAGCGCCATGGCCTGAGCCGTCGTCGCGGCCACGTCCTCGAGAACCGCGCCGGCGCGCCTGCGGGGCGCGAGTCGCCCGCCAGCGAGGTACGCGCGGTCCGCGAAACCCTCGCTGAGGAAGGCGTGCCCCGCGCCTGCCAAGGCGACGGTGGCGGGCGAACCCGCTGGCAGCACGAGGCGTAAGCGGGCGTCTAGCCTGGCCAATGCGATGGCGAGGCCGAGGGCAAGCGCTGGGTCCGCCGCCACTGCCTCGTACATGGCGCCGTGCGGCTTGACGTGCGTTACGCGCGTGCCGAGCGTGCGGGCGACGGCCTGCAGCGCCCCAACTTGGTAGATGACGTCATCGATGATGCGTTCTGGCGGTAGGAGCATGGGCACGCGGCCGAAGCCGCGCACGTCGGGGTACGAGGGGTGCGCGCCGACGGCAACGCCAGCGGCGATGCAGGCGGCGACGGTCGCGCGCATGATGCTCGGGTCGCCTGCGTGAAAACCGCACGCCACGTTGGCGGAAGTGACAACGTCGAGCAGCGGACCGTCACTGCCTGCGCCGCGCCACTCACCGAACCCCTCGCCAACGTCGGCGTTCAAGTCGATGACCACGGGGCACATGCTACCGCCCTGCGCCGCTTCGGCCGCTGCAGGGCGGGCGCTCAACCCCAGTCGGCGAGGTAGACCAGCGCGGCAGATGACCAGGCTTGGGGCCGACAGGCGGCCGGGTAGGGGATCGGTGGCGCGTCGGAACGCTGGTAACCAGCAACGAGCTCGGGAGGGCGCAAGTCGGGCTGGCTGGCGGCCAAGTCGAAGAGCGCGTCGCGCAAGCGGCCGGCCTCGGCATCGAAGCCGTAGCGTTTCAAACCGGCCGCTATGAGCGCGGTGTCGTGCGGCCACACGGAGCCGTTGTGGTAGCTGAGCGGGTTGTAGCGCACCTCGCCGCTGGCCAGGGTGCGGATGCCCCAGCCTGAGAAGAGCCGGTCGCTCATGAGGGTCGCCGCCAGCGTTGGAGCAACGTCGTCTGGCACGATGCCGGTCCACAGGAGCTGGCCGGCGTCGGACGCCAGCACCTCCAGTGGGCGCTTGTCGTGATCGAGCGCCAGGGCGTAACTGCCTAATCCCTGCAACCAGAACGCCTCGTGGAACCTCTGCTTGAGGATTCGCGCGCGTTCAGCTAAGCGCGCGGCATCTGGTCCGCGGCCGAGCGCCCGCAGGCACGTTGCCGCCGCCATGAGGGCCGCGTAGGCGTACCCCTGCACCTCGGAGACGGCCACTGCGCCGCTGGCGAGGCGTCCGTCCGCGTGGCTGAGGGCGTCGTGGGAGTCCTTCCACGACTGTACGGCCAGACCCTCCCCAGGCTTGGAGCCGGCGAACTCGACGAAGCCGTCGCCGTCCAGGTCGGCTTCGCGGTCGAGCCAGCCGAGCGCGGCGTCGAGGTTGGGTGCCAGCTCGGCCAGCAGCGCCGCGTCCTGCTCGACCGCGAAGGTGCGCTCCAGGAGGATCATGAAGAGGAGCGTTGCGTCGATGCTGCCGTAATAGCGGCCGAACGGCACCTTGCCCGTGCGCGCCAACTCGCCCTGCCTCACCTCATGCAGGATCTTCCCGGGCGCCTCCGCGCGTCCTGCGTCGTGCACCGTGCCTTGTCTGGCTGCGAGGTAACGCAGGGTCCCCTTCGCAACCGCAGGATGGTGGGGGAGGAGCATCAGGGCCGTTAGCAGCGAGTCGCGCCCGAACGCGGTCACGAACCACGGGATGCCAGCGGCGGGCAACGGCCCAGCCGCAGAGAAGAGGAGCAACGCGCGTAGATCGAGTTCGGCGCGGCTGAGCACGGCTGCCTGACTAGCCCGCGGGTGAGGCGGGAAGGCCTTGAGCCACTCGTCGTAAGGCAGGCCGGGAGGGGAGTCCTCCAAGGGGTCGTGGAGGGCGGCGTGCACCTCGATCTCGACGGTCTCACCGGCCGCGAGCGCCACGCGGTAAGTGGCGATTTCACTTGTTAACTCCGCCGGCGTGGGCGTGAACGTCAAACTGATCCCCTGCTCGAGCCCGTCGCTCGCGACGTGGTCGATGCGCACGGCGTTCGCCCCTTCCGCCAGGGCGTGCGTTACGGATGGCGCGGGGCGTTCATGCCACCCACGCGCCTGGAACAGGTCGGCGAAGTCGGCGGCGAACTCCAGCCGCAACTCGAGTTTCTGCGGCTCAAGCGAGTCGTTCGTCACGAGGATGACGTCGTCCAGTCTCGCCGCCCCTACGCTGAGCTTGCGCTGCAATGCCAGAACCTGCGTTGGGCCCTCGATGATCGCCAAGTGCTGATGCAGTTGATCCGGGCGAGGTGAGTGGTTGAGGAGCTGCTGGGCTGGCCGGTCGAAGCGCCACACGTAGCGCGAGAGGTAGCGCGTGTCGCGGCTGTAGAGCCCGCGTTCCCCGCCGCCGATCTCCGCCACCTCGTCAGCTACCAGGAAGGTGTAGTTCTCCTTCAGGACGAGGTTCTTGGTGAAGTCGACCGCTGCTATCTCGGTGAGTGTCATTCCTTGCCGCCTCCATAAGTGACGCCCTCCATGAAGTAGCGCTGGAACACGATGAAGAGCACGATGACCGGCAGGGCACTGAGGATGGCGCCCGCCAGGATCAGACCCCAGTCGCCGCTGTTGCCGTAGACGTTGCGGAACGTGAGCAGCCCGATGGGCAGCGTCTTGATGTCCTCCGGCGTGGTTAGGACTACGAGTGGCCAGAAGAAGTCGTTCCACGCGCCCTGGAACGACAGGATGACCAACGCTCCGAGGGCGGGGCGCGCCATGGGGAGCACGACGCGCGAGAAGCGCGACCAGTAGCTGGCGCCGTCCATCATTGCCGACTCTTCCACCTCGCGCGGGATGGACTCGAAGAACTGCTTCATGATGAACACTGGACCGGCGTTGAGGGCCGTAACGAAGAGCAGCCCCGGGAGGCTGTTGAGCAGCGTGGTTTGCCCCCATAGGGATGACAGGCCCCAGATGCCGTCGCGCAGCACGAGGTAGTTGCTTATGAACAGGACCTGCATCGGCACCATCTGCGCGAAGAGGACTAGCAGGAACATCAGGTTGCGGCCAGGGAAACGCAGGCGCGCGAGGGCGTAGCCGGCGGTGGTGGCTATGAACAGCGTTACGACGACCCTGAAGAAGGCGTACACGATCGTGTTCCACGTCCAGCGCATGAAGAGGCTGTCGCCGGTGGTCACGCTACGCGCCTCCGTGAACACGCGGCGGTAATTGCCGAGGAGGTAGCCGAGGGCGCCGGGCGTGACGGCCTGGAACGAGGCAACTAGGCCCAGGCGCTCGAGCCTGGTCGGCGGCAGCGTGCTGCTGACGAACTCGATGGAGCGCGAGGCGGACTCGACGTCAAGTGGCAGGCGGTCGACCTTGGGCCCAGCGCCTGGATAGGTGATGGTCACGCGGTAGGTGACGAACTCGCCCGCTTGTGCGTCGGCGCCGTGCACGCCAGCGCGCCGCCCCACTTCGACAACTGGCGCTACCACGGCGTAATCGGCCGCGTAGTCGATCTGCTGCACGGCGCCGAGGCCACCACCCGGCCGCCGCCTGGGGACCGTCGCCGTCGGCGCAGCGGCCTCCGTGCCTTGCGGAATGAAGTAAGTGAGTTCGACGTTGACGTTCGCGCCAGGGGCGAAACCGCCCCACAGCGGCGCCTTTGCGCCCTCGCGCCCCAGCTTCGCGGCCGCCGCCCAGTTGGCTGGGGCGAGCTGCGGGCTCAAGAGCGTCGGCGGGTACCCAAGGGGGTCGGTCTTGACACTAGACAACGCCGCGAACAGCAGGGGGCCAAGGAAGAGGATCGAGAAGAGGATGAGGAGCAGGTACGCGAAGCCGGCGCGCGTCCAGCGCCGCTGCGTGTCCCAGCGCTCGCGCTCAAGCCGCAAGGCGGCGTTGGCGCTCATCGGTCGCCCTCGGCCCGCAACACGGTCCGTTGCAGCGTGACGATAATGAGCGTAAGGAGCGCAAGGAACATGGCAGCAGCGGAGGCGAACCCGACCTCGGGCAGCTGAGCGCCAGGGAACATGCGGTTGTAGACGAAGTACGCGAGCGTGATGACGCTCTGCAGAGGTACTGAGCTGCCGAAGATGGCGACCTGGTCGAACATCTGCAACGTGCCGATGAGGCCAAGGGTGACGACGAGGAACGTCACGGGCTGCAAGGCGGGAACGGTGACGTAGAAGAACTGCTGTGCTGGGTTAGCGCCGTCGAGGGCGGCGGCTTCGTACTGCGAGCGCGGCACGTCCTGCATGGCAGCTAGGAACATCAGCATGAAAGTTGGGATGGTGGTGAAGATGTTCTGGAACATGATGGCCGCGAGCGGCAGCGGTACGCGCAGCCAGAACGGGAAGCTAGCTGGCACCTCCTGCCGCGTCTGCAGCCAGTTGATGGCCACGTTCCCTACCTCACGCGGCGCGAGGTAGCCGAGGAGGGCAAGGGCCGTGGTGACGATGATCGCCACGACTAGCGCCACGGCGAGGAGGGCCGGGTCGAGGAGGCTCACCGCGCGCTGCTGTTCTTCGCCGCGGAGCCGCCGCCGCAGGCGCCAGCGCTCCAAGACGACCTGCAGGCCTTGAGCTAGGGCCATGACGATCACGAACGTGAGGATGATAGGGGCGTTGCGGGACACCGCGGTGATCAAGTAGTTGATCCCGCCAAGGCGCTGGAAGAGCCACAGGAAGATAAGAGTGATGACCACGCTGCTCGTTACGGCCGGCATGTAGAACGCGGAGCGGAAGAACGTCATGCCGCGTACGCGGCGGTTCACGGCTGAGGCGCTAAGCAGCGCCCCGATCGTCTGGAACGTGGTCACGAGTGCGGCGAAGAGCAGCGAGTTGCGCAGCGCTAACAGGAAGCGGTCGTCTGAGAACAGGGCGCGGTAGTTGGCGAGGCCAACCCACTGCGGGGCGTTGAAGAGGTCGTAGTCGGTGAACGAGAAGTAGACGGCCCGTACGCCCGCGTAGACGAAGAAGACGGCAAGGACGAGCAGGAACGGTAGCAGGAACATGAGCGCTGGCAGCAACTCGCGGCCTCTCGCACGCACGGTGATTCTCCCCTCGCCGTGGTGGGGAGGCGCCGCGGCGCCTCCCCCGGGTCACGGTCATAGCCGGTAGGGCTAGCGCGTAAGGAGCGCGTCCAGGTCCGTCTGGGCCTGTTTGAGCGCCGCGGCGGAGTCGGATGCCTTCGTCATGACGGCCGTCATTGCGTTGTTGATGGGCGACATGTAGTCGGTGCCGACCTTGCCGAACTGGAATCCGTAGACGTTGCCGTGAGATGCGCCCTCGAACACGATCTTGTTCGCTTGCGCCTCTGCGGTGTCTTGCTTGAAGTAGTCGTTGTCGGAAAGCGCCTTACGGCTTGGGATGGCGAGGCCCTGCTCGAGGATGAACTGTTGCGCTTCAGGGCTCGTGAGGGCGCCCAGGACCTTGACGGCGGCGTCTTGCACCTTGGTATCTGCGTTGATGGCCCAGGCCACCGTGTAGATGAAGTTGCCGCTCTTGCCCGTGGTTGGCGACTTGGGCAGGAACGATGCGCCGTACTGCAGGTTGGGGGCGTTATCGCGGAGGAAGCCGAGGATCCAGGCGCCCTCTATGGCAACGCCGGCCTGTTCGCGTGCAAGGCAGTCGCCAGGCCAGCCTGCCCCGACGTCAGCTGGCTGCACCGCGATGCCTTTGGTGACGAGCCCGGTGTAGAAGTTGAACGCGTCTGCGAAAGCGGGTGACGTGATGTCGGCGCCACCGTCTGCCGTGAAGGTCGTCCAACCGTTGGCGAACGCGAAGGCTCCGAGTCGCGCAGTATCGGCGGCGATGCAGGCCCCGTAGGTGTCCGGCTTGAGGGCCGCCACCTTGGCGAGCTTGGCCTCGAAGCTGGTCCAGTCGTCGTCTGCGTTCGGGTAGTCGGCGCCAGCGGCGTCGAACATGTCCTTGTTGTAGAAGACGGCGAGGGTGTTGAAGTCCTTGGCGACGCCGTAAACGTGGCCGTCCTGCGTGAAGACGGCGTTGAGGGTGTCGATGAACGCGCTCGTATCGATCAGGCCTTCGAGCGGAAGGAGCTTGCCAGTGGCGATGAAGCCAGGGGCCACTTCGCCAGGCACGTAGAACACGTCGCCCGCGGTGCCTGCCGAGAGCGAGTTGACTAGCACGGTGTTGTAGTCGGTCTCGATGGGCTCGTACTTGATGGTGATGCCTTGATCGGCCAGCCCCTTGCCGATGACCTCGTCGATGAGGCGTTGCACGATGGCCGGGTCTTGGCCGCCGTAGCCTTGAACGCGAACTATGGTCTGGGCGTTCGCCAAGCTGAAGGCGAACAGCGTCGCCAGTAGTGCCGTCACTAATCGTCTCATTGTTCCTCCGGGTTGTGCCCGATGCCTGCCCGCTGGTGGCGGGCCGTACGGTCTTCGCGCGTCAGCTTTCTTGCCCGGTATTGGGCGCTCGCTGGTAAGCGCTTCGCGGCGAATCACTCCTGGCGGCTCACTCCCTCCTCCTCGCGGTGGTTCCGCGGGCGACGAGTTGAATGGGGACCGTCTCGCTTCTCACGGGCAGTCCTTGTAACCCCTCGACGAGGAGCGTGACGGCGGTGTCGGCGATGTGCGCGATGTCTTGGCGCACGGTAGTCAGGCCCTCAGGCACGTTGAGGCCGTGGGAGATCTCGGGTAGATCGTCGAAGCCGACGACGGAGACGTCGAGCGGCACCCTCAAGCCGAGGTCCTCTAGTGCTGCGATGGCGCCGAGAGCCATCTCGTCTGACGCCGCGAAGATGGCGCTGCAACTGCAGCCCCCTTCGAACGCGCGCCGCACGGCCCTGTACCCGCCGAGGATGGTGAACGAACCGTCTAGCAGCCACTCGCGTCTGGGGGTGATGCCGGCCTCGGCCAGGGCCTCCAGGTAGCCGCCGTAGCGGTCCTGGAAGGCTTGGTGGCTCATTAGTCCGCCGAGGTGGAGGATCTCTTTGTGCCCGAGCGCGAGGAGGTGGCGTGTTGCGTGGAGCCCGCCAGCGTGATCGTCTGGCGCTACCCAACGCACACCCGGCGCGCGGCCAACCAGCACGAACGGCACGCCCTCGCTCTCTAAGTAGCTGAGGCGTGGGTCGTCCTCATGTGCGCCGTGAAGGATGACTCCGTTAGGGAGCCAAGCAGGCAGTCCGTCGCTGCGGGCGGGTACTTCCTCGAAGCGGAAGCCTTCGCGCTGTAGTCGTCCGATCAGGTGTTCGAGGAAGAGCATGAAGAACGGGGTGAGGCGCCGCGTGTCAGCAGCGAGGCTGTGGCCGATGTGAAGCGGCGCCTTGGAGAGCGTGCGCGCAGCGTGATCTGGTCGGTATGAGAGGTGAGCGATGCTCGCCTGGACGCGCCGCATGGTGGTTGGACTGACCCCTGCGCGGCGATTGAGCACGCGCGACACGGTCCCGATGCTGACGCCAGCGTGCTCCGCCACCTGTTGGATGGTGGCGCGTTCCCCGGCGCGTTCACCTGCGCCCTGGTTGGGTGCGGCTGGCTTACCGCGAGCGACTCGCACTCCTGCCTCCCTGCTGCGCTCGACCGCCGTGCTGGGCTTGCTTTCCGGGACGGCGTTCCGAGGATGCGGCGTGGCAACGGCTGCGGCCGCAGACGAATGGCTTCATTCGTTCGGCGCTGCGGCTACCTGGCTAGCGTTGGCGTGGCGGAGGTGGCCGTAAACGCTTACGAATGCTGGTAGTCGCAGGATAGACAAGGGCGAGTGCAATGTCAATCGACGGAGGGTCTTAGCGTGCTGGACGGGCATATTGGCGCCGCCAGTGCCGCTTGGTCGTGCGACGTAAGCGCTTACGGCCGGGCGGCCCGGCCCCGTGACTTGCCGCGCATTTGGGCGCCGTTGGTCGTCGTCTGACGCGGTGAAAGCCCGTGGCACACGCGTCTTTGCGGGCAAGTGGGCTGATCGGGGGGTGCAGTTCGCGCGGCGCTGTGAGTTCCAGAGTGAGTGCCTCCACGAGGACCAGCCCGGATCCCTGCCCCGCGAAGACGCCGCAGCCACCGTGCTTTCCTGCTTGTCGGCCCCGCGCTTCCGGCATCTGGCAAGGACCACGCTTGACAAGGTTCGCGCCGCAGGTGTACTCTTGCTTTTGCCGCTCGAAAGACCGGCGAGAACATTGACAGGCGAATAGAAGGCAAGACATCAGGGCTCGAACGAGCACTTGTTACCGTAAGGAACGAGGAATCGAACGAGCTGCGAATTAGGTTTTTTTGAACCTGAATCGCGTGTCTGCTCATACACATCAAAATGAAAATGCAAGAAATGGGTCAAGTTACTAAGGGCACACGGTGGATGCCTTGGCAGTCGAACCG
>JBIQMD010000043.1:0-8935 GCA_044463725.1 Truepera radiovictrix | reverse complement strand
CAGCGGCTGCTGCCCTCGAGCCGTCGACCTTGAACATGTTGCCAGCCGCTCCAGGCAGCCACATCGGCAGGTCGCCGAACGGCACGACGGCGTGCTCGAGCAGGAACTCCTCGCTCACCCACGTGACTGTGGCGTTCGAGCCGCTGGTGCGCCGGGCGGCGGCGAGCACGTCGCCGAGCCTGAAGCGTCCCGCCTCCGATACCGCGTTGTAAGTGCCGCTGACGCCGCGCTCGAGCGCGTCGAGCATGAAGCTGGCGAGGTCACGCCCGTCGATCCACTGCAGTTCGAGTTCGGGGCCCGCTGGCGCGAGCACTTCGCCGCCGTGCGCCACGCGCACAGGCCAGTACGTGAAGCGGTCGGTTGGGTCGTGTGGCCCGACCACGATGCCGGGGCGGACGATCAGCCGCCGCTCGGGCGGGAACACGCGCGCTAGCCCTTCCTCGCACAAGACCTTGAGGCCGCCGTAGGTGGCGCCGTCAACCTCCTCGGTGGAGGGATCGTCCAGCCGCAGGAGCGCGGCGTCCTCCGTCAGCCCGGCCTGCATCTGGTCGGCGTAGACGCTGATGGTGGAGACGAACAAGTAGGTGCCGACGGCACCCTCCAGCGCGGCGGCGGCCTCGGCCACTTGGCGCGGCACGTAAGCGCTGGTGTCTAGCACGGCGTCGAAGTCGCGCCCGGCGAGCTTCGCTAGGTCGGTGTTGCGGTCGCCAACCACCTGGTGAGCAACGCCAGCGGGGGCCGGCTTGCTGCCGCGGTTGAAGAGGGTTACCTGGTGACCGCGAGCAACGGCCGCCTCAACGAAGTGCCTGCCAACGAACTGGGTACCGCCCAAGATGAGGATGCGCATGCCCTACACGATGCGCCACCCGCGAGGCGCCTGGCAATTGGCCGCTCCTGGCCCGGCGCTAGAACGGCACCCCGGCCACCAGCACGATGTTGCAGTATGGGGTGGCTTCGCCCGTCCGGACCACGGCACGCGCGGTCTCGCTAAGGCGCTTGAGTTCGGCGTGGGGCACGCGCTCGAGCGGCACGCGGTGTGGCCAGGCGGCCTCTAGGGCAAGGGCGGCATCGGGCGCCGCGTCGGGCTGCTCGGCGTTGGCAACGCCTCGTTCGACCACCAGCTCGCTTAGCACGGTGTCGACGGCGTCCTGGAAGCCAGGCACGCCTATCCTCAACGCGAGGTCTACGCACGGCACACCAGGCGGAACGGGGAGACCAGAGTCGCCGATGACGAGGAGTTCCCCGTGGCCCATGCCAGCCACGATCGCTGACAGCTCGGCGTGCAGGATGCCGCTGCGTTTCATTCGAGACTCCTCCTGGTGGTGAGGGTGATGGTCGTGAGGGTGATGGGGGCGGGCGAACCCGCCCCCACTCTGGCACCGCCTAGCTCAGTTGCAGGCGCTGTTCGAGATGAGTTGCAGTCCGACGGCGATGTTCTCGAGCGTGGCCGGGGCGCCTTCGTCCATGATCTTCTTGGCGGCGCGCACGGCCTCGTCACCGAGGAGCCCTGGCTGCTGCGCGACGGTCGCTGCCATGGTGCAGGCCTCAACTGCGGCGACGGCGTCATCGGTGGCGTCGAAGCCTACGACGAGGATGTCGCGGCCGCTAGCCTGGATGGCCTGGACGGCACCGAGCGCCATCTCGTCGTTATGGGCGAACACGGCTGCGATGTCCGGCTGCGCCACGAGGATGTTCTCCATGACGGTCAGACCTTCCGCGCGGTTGAAGTTGGCGGTCTGGCGCGCAACGACCTTGAGGTCGACGCACGAGTTGGCGAGGTAGTCGTTGAAGCCCTGGCCGCGCTCGCGTGCGGCTGAGGTTCCCGGGATGCCCTCCAGCTCGACTACGTTGCCCTTGCCACCGAGCTTCTCGCAGATGAACTGGCCAGCTAGGGCGCCGCCAGCTGCGTTGTCAGAGGCGATGAAGTAGGCGACGGTACCGCCGTTGATGCCGCGGTCGACGGCGATCACGGGGACGTTGCGGCTATTGGCTTCCATGACGGCAGGCACGACGGCGTCGGAGTCGGTTGCGTTGATGATGAGCACGCTAACGCCCGACTGCAGGAGGTCTTCGATGTTCGAGATCTGGTTGCTAACGCTGTCCTGAGCGTCGGTCACGACAAGGGTCAGGCCGAGCTCGTCGGCGGCGGCTTGGGCGCCGTCACGGAGTTGCACGAAGAACGGGTTGTTGAGGGTAGAAACGGACAGGCCGATGGTCTGGGCGAACGTGGCTCCCAGCAGCGCGGCAACGACGACGAACAGTAGCTTTCTCATGCTTTTCCTCTGCTTTCTAGCGCGCTCTCGCGCGCACCCTGGCGGTTTCCCGGCGTCTAGTCGACCCGGTGCTTGGCTTTAAGGTAGCACCACAACATGGCCAATGAGTTATTTGGTCATGAAGGGCGTTCACGGATGTCATTCCTTGCGCTGCGACAGGACGCGGTCGATGAGCAGCGCGGCCAGGATCACGCCCCCCTTCACGATCTGCTGGTAGAAGCTCGAGACGTTGAGTAGGTTCATGCCGTTGTTGATGACCCCGATGATGAGGGCGCCGATGAGGGTGCCCCATACGGTGCCGCGCCCACCGGCAAGCGAAGTGCCGCCAACTACGACGGCGGCGATGGCGTCGAGCTCGAAGCTAGCGCCCGCCGTAGGCTGCGCCGAGTTGAGGCGGCCGGTCAGGACCATGGCGGCGATGGCAACCGCCAGGCCTGAGTAGACGTAGGTGAAGGTGAGGATGCGCCGCACAGGGATCCCGGACAGGCGCGCGGCCTCCGGGTTGCCGCCAACGGCGTAGATGGCGCGCCCGATGGGGGTATGGCGCAGGATCACGTAAGAAATGAGCAGCACCCCGAGCATGATCCATACGGGCATCGGCAGGCCGAGGAACGTGCCGTAACCGAGTTTGGTGAAGAGCGGCGGCAGGCCGCTTATCGGCTTGCCGTCGGTTAGGACGAGCGTCATGCCCCTGTAGATGGTGAGGCCGGCCAACGTGACGATGAACGGCGCCACCCCTGCGTAGCCGACGACTAGGCCGTTCAGGAGCCCGAGGCCTCCGCCGATGGCGATGGCTATCAGGAGCACGAGCAGCACCGGGATGTTGGTGGTGGTGGCGAGCATGGCGGCGATGACGCCGACCAGTGCGAGCATCGAGCCAACCGACAAGTCGATGCCTGCCCCGATGATCACGAACGTCATGCCGAACGCGATGATGGCGTTAACGGAGATCTGCCTGAGAACGTTGATGATGTTCGAGGTGGTGAGGAAGCGGTCGGAGACGAGCGACAGCACTATCACCATCACGATGAACGCCAAGAGCAGCCCGAAGCGGGCCAACAGTTCACGCCACTTTACGTGCGCCAGTGACATACGCCACCACCTCACCTTCGTCTAGGGGTCTGTCAAGTTCGGTCGTCAGCTTGCCGCCGCGGAAGATCAGGACCTTGTCGCACAGCCCAACCAACTCGGTCGTATCTGAGCTTGCAACCAAGATGGCCATTCCCTCGCGGGCGAGCTCGTCTATCACGCCGTAGATCTCGCTGCGCGCGCCGACGTCCACCCCGCGGGTAGGCTCGTCGAGCAGCAGCATGCGCGGCTCGGTGGCGAGCGCCTTGCCTAGCACCACCTTCTGCTGGTTGCCGCCGGATAGGTCGCCGACGCGCTTCTCTGGCTCGGGCGGCCTCAGGTTGAGGCGCTCGATCCAGTGGAGCGCTTCACGCCGCTCCTTGCCTGCATTCATGAACAACCCAGCGCTGACGAGGCGCGGGAGGATGGCCATCGCGAGGTTCTCGCGTACGCTCAGGCCAAGCACCAGGCCAGCGAGCTTGCGGTCCTCAGGCACTAGGAACATGCCGAGGTCGATGGCGTGACGCGGCGACTTGACAGGCGTGCCGTTCAGGAGCGCCGCGCCGCTAGCGCCGAAGAGGGTTGACAGGACCTTGTTGCGACCGGAACCAACCACTCCGGCCAGACCGACGATCTCGCCTGGGTGTAGGGCAATGCCGCCCGGCTCGACGCCACTCGCTTCGAACTGAAACTCGAAGGCCGTTTCGGTTGCCCGCGGCGTCGGGGTGCGCGTGAAGCGCTTGACGTCGCGGCCGACCATTGCGCGTACGACGTCGTCTGGCGTCAGCTCGCCAAGGGGCGCGGTCCTCACCTTGAGGCCGTCGCGCAGTACCGTCACGCGGTCGGCGATCTCGAACACTTCCTCGAGCCGGTGGCTGATGTACACGATGCCGACGCCGCGCTCCTTGAGCTTGGCGATGAGGTGGAAGAGGCGATCGGTCTCTCCGCTAGAGAGGGCCGCCGTTGGCTCGTCGAAGACGAGAACGCGGCGCTCGTGACCCAAGGCGCGAGCGATCTCGACGAGCTGCTGTTCGCCAACCGCGAGGCTACTGACCGGCGCCAACGGGGGAACGTCTAGCTCGACCTGCTGCAGGAGCGGCACGGCCCGCTCGGCCAAGCGCCGGTGGCTTACCCAGCCGTCCAGGTTGCCGAGGAACAGGTTCTCTGCAACGGAGAGGTCCGCGGCCAGCGCCAGCTCCTGGTAGACCATGGCCACGCCGTGGGCCTGCGCGTCAGCCACGCTCGTGAAGTTGACTGGCTCACCGGCCACCGTCATCGTGCCGCTCGTTGCTGGCTGCACGCCGGCGAGGATCTTCATGAGGGTCGACTTGCCTGCGCCGTTCTCGCCGAGCAGGGCATGCACTTCGCCTGCCTGGAGGTCGAAGTCGACGCCCTTGAGCGCCTCGAAGACTCCGAAGCGCTTGGTAACGCCGCGCATCTCGAGTAGCGCCTCACTCATGGCGCACCTCCCGCTGCCAGTAACGCCTCGACTTCGGCCAGGCTAGGCAGCGACGGTTGGGCGCCAGGGCGGGTGGTGGCCATGGCGCCCGCCGCGCTAGCGAACCTGACGGCCTCCGCCAGTGGCACGCCCGCGCGGCCGGTCGACCGTTCCCGCGCCAGGTAATAGCCAAGGGCGCCCGCGAAAGCGTCGCCAGCTGCCGTGGTGTCGATGACGGTGACGGGGAACGCGGGCACGCGCCCGTGGTCGACGGCGCTATTCATGTCGGCTGGATCTCGCCGCGTTGCCCACACCGCGCCGTCTCCCCCTAACGTCACGACCGCGCTTGGCACGTGGCGGCAGAGGGCTGTCACCCACTCGACTGGGGTCTGGTCAGCGGCCGAGGTGCCTAGTTGGATGACGGCCTCGGTCTCGTTGACGAGGAGTACGCTGACATTCGCAAGCGCACTTGCTTCGAGTTGCTGGGCTGGAGCGAGGTTGAGGACAACCGTGGCGCCCGCTCGTTTGCCAGCGGCGGCAGCGGCAAGCGTTACCTCAAGGGGTACTTCGAGTTGCAGGAGCAGTACGGCTGCGCCTTCGATGGCGTAGCGGCCAGCCGGGGTTGCCAGTTCCGCCACGCTCAGGTCGTAGTTGGCGCCCGGCGAGACCACGATGCTGTTCTGCCCGGCGTCATCGACCTGAATGAAGGCAACGCCGCTCGGCCGGTCGCTGCGGCCCAATGCCGTCGTGTCGACGTGGTCGCGTTGCAGGGCGGCAGTCAGTTGCACGCCGTACTCGTCGTTCCCGACGCGCCCTACGAAGCTCACCCTGCCCCCGAGCCTCGCGGCGGCAACAGCTTGGTTGGCGCCCTTGCCGCCCGGGTGGGTGGCGTAGTCGGAGCCCATGACGGTCTCACCCGGCCGTGGATGACGCGATAACCTAACGACGAGGTCCATGTTCACGCTGCCGACCACGGCTATGCCTGCCGCGAGTCTGGATTGAGTTGCCTGCGGCGTGGTCATGCGCTGTTCATCCTGCCCTCCGGTTGGGCCTGGCCTTCGTGGGGGCCGGCGCGCTGCCTGGTTGGTTACCGCCGCGGACCGCAACGGCGTTGCCGGTAATGGCTGCCGTCGAGCCGCGCACGACGAGTTCGACTGGTAAGACGACTTGCCTGGCCGCCCGTTCGGGGTCGGCGAGGCGTTCGAGCAGGAGCCTGACGGCTGCGGCGCCGATCGCTGCCAGCGGTTGCCGCACGGTCGTAAGTGGCGGGTCGATGATCTTGGCCCACGGGATGTCGTCGAAGCCGATGACCGAGACGTCGTCGGGCACCCGCACGCCTAGCTGCTTGAGGTTGCGGATCACGCCGACGGCAACGGCGTCATTGGCGCAGACGACGGCGTCGAACCCGCCAGCGCGCAGGCGCCTGACGACTGCGCCCGGCAGGTCGTGACTGAAGCCGCTCTGGGCCTCCCACACGGGGGTCAGCGGGTCGAACTCGGCGAGGAAACCGCGGCGCCTGGCCCTCGCACTAGCGATGCTCGTGGCGCCGTGAAGCAGCGCAACGCGCCGCAGCCCCAGGGCGTTGAGGTGCGCTGCCACGAGCGCACCGCCCGCAACGTGGTCGGCGAAGACGGCGTCGCGGTCGGCAACGGGCCGGTCGAGCGTTACTAGCGGCACGTTGGGGAGCTTGAGGTCGCGCTTGGCGCCGGCCGCGCGGCCGGCCCCGCGGGCGCTGACTCCAACGCCAGCGTCGTGGGCTGGCACCCACACGAGGCCGTCGACCTGAAGCGCGGCCAGGCGCTCTAGCGCCAGCGCCTCGAGGTCTGGGTCGTTCTCCGTGTCGTGCACCATGACGAGGAACCCTGCCGCGCGGGCGGCGATCTCGACGGCGTTGAGGAGCGCGGGGAAGAACGGGTTGGAGAGGTCGGGGAGCAAGACGCCGAGGATGTCAGTGCGGCCAGTGCGCAGGGCGCTTGCCTGGCGGTTGGGAACGTAGCCGAGTTCGGCCGCCGCGGCTTTCACCCGTGCGGCGACGGCTGGCGTGAAGCGTTTGGTGCCGCGCAGGACGTGCGACACTGTCGCAACCGATACTCCCGCAGCTTCAGCAACCTCGCGCATACTGGCCATCTGCTCGCTCCCTCACGCTTGCGGTTAATCGTTTAACCGCCGTTACCTAAAGGTTAGTGATTGGCTGGGCGCCGGTCAACTAGCTGGAGGTAGCGAAGGTGTACAACGCGGCGCTACAAAGTCCGCTCTAGCGCCAAGTAGCTCTGGGTCATCCGCATACCGGCACGGGCGTACAACTCCGGCGCGCCAGTGGTAGAGGAGGCGTCGACCGTGAGGCTCATCCGGCGCATGCCAGCCGCGTAGCCGGCCGCAAGGGCGTCGGCCAGCAGCGCAGCGCCCAATCCGCGGCGGCGCCATTCAGGCACCACCCGCAGGCTTTCCACGACGCCGCTCCCTTCGCCGCCGGGCGCCACCCACACGATGCTCGCGCCGACGATCCGCCCATCCGCCAGCGCTAAGCGCATGGCGCCGGGCCGCTGAGCACTAACGTGCGCACTCCACTGCTCGAACGTGTTGCCTGGCCTGCCCCACATGCCGGTCGAGCCCAGCTCGAACGCCTCGTACGCCGCTGGCTCGTCTGCCGCGCCCGCGTACGCCCTCACGGTTACGCCAGCTGGCCAAGCTAGCGCGACCGGGGGCTCCTCCAGGTCGATCGCCAAGCGGTAGATGGTGCGCACTTGGCGGTAACCGCGCTCGGCTAGCCGCGCAGCAAGCGCCTCGTCCTCTGCGGGCAAGTAGTTGCGCACGACGACATTCCCGCCCAGCGCCAAGGCAAGCGCGCGTTCCTCCGCCGCCCAAGCTAGGTAGGCGGTCAGCGCGGCCGCCTCCGCCTCGCCCGGCATCACGTACGCGTAGGTCATGAGTAGTTCGCGGCGGCTAGGCACCACGTCGCACATGGCCGCCAGCGCGCCAGTCGGCCCGCGCACGATGACGCTGTTGGCCGCCAGGTCGACTGCCGCCCAGTCGGCCAGCAGCGAGTCAAGGCCGGTGCTTGCCACGCCCTGGTGAGCGACCTCGTAGGCGGCAAGCAATGCGGCGGCCTCCGCGGCGTCGGTTAGGCGCGCCGGCCGCGCTGCGTAGCCTGCAGGTAGGGGCGGAGCTGGATTCAGGTAGTCGCCCCTGGGTCAGGCAGGTCGGGGAAGTGCAGGTCGGGGTTGAACCACACGATGAAGCTCGCCCAATCGTCGGTGTAGTCGTCCTCGATGTAGCCGTGGATGAGGCCGTAGACCTCGAAGCCGTTGGCCACCTGGAACGTGAGCGTTGGGTCGGTCAGTTCGCCTGCCACGACCTTCTCGACGTACGCGGCGACGGTCAGCTCGTCGCGGTAACGCGGGTAGCCAGGCAGTTGACCGCCAGCCACGATGCCCTTGCGGCGCAACTTGCGCACGAGGTCCTTGCGTGCGTCGTACAGGGCGCGCCCGAGGCCGAGGCCGCGGTAGTCGGGGTGAACGCTGATGTCCGCGCCGTAGTACCAGTCGCCGTTCGGATCGTGGTTGGAGTAAGTGCCGCCCCCGATGATGTCGTTGAACGAGTGCGATGGGTGCTGGATGTCGAAGTCGGCGAGGAACCCGGAGCCCAGGCCGACCACGCGCTCCTCGGCCAATGGCGTGCCGTCAGGCGCGTCCGCCGCGAGGGCAACGAACTCGCCCTCCGGAAAGCGCTCCTGGTGCTCCAGGAAGTGCATGTGGGTCATGAGCTCCTGCTCACCCAGGTTCGGGAAGCACACGCGCTGCAGTTCCTCGAGCGCCGCGGCGTGTTCGGGGCGCGCCTGCACGACGCGCACTCGCGGCTTCTTACCCTGAACGCTCACGCGTGCGCTTCCTCGAACGCGAAGCGCTCGTATTGTTCCTCGCTCGGCCGACCTCGCACCGCCCATAGTTCGCGCGTGGCTGGCCGCGTGATCACGCCGCCGCACGTTCCCACGAAACGCGGCGCCTCGCCGCGGTGGCAGATGTTGCCCGTGTGCGCAGTGACCGCCTGCAACGCTTCGATGGTGAGGTCGTGACGCGCGAGCAGCCGCTCGGCGTCGCGCAGCCGCGCTTCGGAGTCCTCCTGCGAGGCGGGGTCGCGTGGCCGCTCGACGGCCCTG
>JBIQMD010000042.1:0-8948 GCA_044463725.1 Truepera radiovictrix | reverse complement strand
GGGCGACCGAAGGCTAACCGCCGGTGGCTCAGCTCGCGCGCGAATCGTTAACAGCAAGTAGCCGGTGCCGATAGGCATGCAATACGGTGCACCGCGGCAGGCTAATAGCGCCCAGTAAGCTCTGTAGCTTAGGTGACACTGCGAATTCGTCGTGAGTGACAGCAGCCGTCGCTCCTCCAGGGTGGGAAGTGGCATCACCCCTAGAACGGAGTGAACGATGACTCAACCGAAGGATAGTGCCATCCCACGACGTTCTGAACTGCCACTGATGGCGAGAGCCGCCTTACCTCACAGTCACGAACTCCGACCCCCTCCCCACCCCAGTAATCAACAACCGCTCCCGCGCCCGCGAACAAGCCACATAAAGCAGATTCCTCTCCATCTCCACGAATGCCCTCTGCGCGGCCTCGTCGGGCTGCCTCGTTCGCACCGAGTTCAGCGGTACCGTTCCGTCCTCCACGCCCATGATGGCGATGGCGCGGAACTGCAGCCCCTTGCTGCGGTGCATCGTGCCGATGGCGACGCGATTGGACGGGGGCGCGTCATCCGAGTCGAGACTGAACACCTCGAGGCCTGCCGCTTTCACCGCCGCGTGGATCCGGTTCTGGATGATGTCTTTCCTCCTGGCGAAGATGGCGATCTGGCCCGGGCGGTAGCCGTTGGCAACCAGCTTCTTGAGCCAGTCGGCCACCCTCTGGATTTCCACGGTTACGCCGGGCGCCACGATGACCTCCGGCTCGAGACCGGCCAACAGCGATACCGACCCGGCCGTCGGTTCGTCGCAGTCGACCTTCCCAGCGATGATGCCCTCGGCCACGCGGCGGATCTGTTCCGTCATGCGGTAGTTCACGCGGAGCGTCACCGAACGGCCGCGTACCTCGAGGCCCGCTCGGGCCACGGGCGTGTACGGCTTGAAGATGCGCTGGTTGGCGTCGGACGCGAGGAACACGTCGTTAGCGGCGGAAGGAGCGAGGGCGCGTAGCAGCCGCAGCTCTCCCGGGCCGAAGTCCTGAGCCTCGTCTGCGATCACGTGGGCGTAGGGGTGGTCGCTGCCACCGCCAAGATGCTCGACCAGTTCCCAACACACCGTTGACCAGGTGGTGAGCTCGGCAGATTCCAGCGACGCCTGCATGGCCTCGATCCCCCGCCAGGCCAGCTCCCGCTGCGCCCGGTTGAGCGACGAGCCGCGTGCGGCCCGGTCCACCACGGCGTAGTCCTCCCACGTGGCAGCTCCGTAAGGATCTACCACCATGTTCCACTCGGCCTCGAGAAAAGCGGGGGTGATGCTCTTGGTGCTGATGGCATCGGCAGCGAGCTTCGCTGCCTTACCGATGGTTTGCCCGTCTGCCAGTTTGAGCCCCCTGCCCCGCGCCTCGGTGAGCAGTTCGACCGCCAGATGATGCAGGTGGACTACGTCGACGCGTTCTCTGGCCGGGTCGTCGGCCAGCAACTGGTCGAGCTGTTGGCGTAGGTGGTTGCTCAGCGTCTTCGAGAAGCTGGTGAGTAGCACGCGACCGTTGCCGTCTCGCGCCAGGCGGGCGGCGCGGTGGACGGCCACCACCGACTTGCCGGTGCCGGGCCCGCCGGTAACTCGGGCCGGTCCCGCGAACTCTCTGTCGACCGCTTCGCGCTGGCTCGGATGCAGGTAGAGCATCCACTGCTCCCAGTCGAGCGTCAGGGCGCGTTTCAGGTCCTCGTCAGAATCCACGAGGTAGAAGCGCCGCTTTGCATCGGGGTGCGTGAACGGGTTCTGCCTGCGCTTCGCGGGCGGCGGGGGAGGTGGCACCTCGCCGAGGGCTACTGCCATCAGGTACTCGAGGGACTCGGCGGGTAGCGCATCGCCGATCTCCTCGAGGAACACGTCGATACTCGCCTCCCGAATACCGTGCAGCCAGGCCTTGGGTGTTCCGTACGAGAGCATCGACTCGTCGGTGAGGTGCTCGAACGGCCGCCGGGCAAGCGGATCCTGGACCTCTGGCACGACGATCCGCTTGATGATCTCTTCCCGTCGTTCACCGACGATGACGATCTGCGCGGCGCCGGTGTCGGGGTGCATGTCGAGCGCACGCCCCTCGGCCCAACGGTATGCATCGTCGTGATGGGCCACGTACGCCGGCACTATGGTGCGCTCCACGCGGAAGAAGATGAGCCTGATGTCGTCATTGACGCGGGCAGACCAGCACTTCGTGGCGGCGTCGCCCACCCGGTGAACGTTCAGCCCCGGACTGTCGGGCGCTTCGGTGAGTTCCACCATTGTGGTCATCACCGCGCCCTGCTCGGCGCCCGTCAACTCCTTGAGGCTGGGTCTGAAGGTGTCGTAGAAGACGACGCTGTACTTCACTATCGATCCCCCCGGAAAGCTCTGTTAGTGCCAGGGTACTCGGCGAGCGTACACGAGGTTCTTACGCGGCGCGAGATGCGCTCAGGTTGAGGTGAGGCTTCAGTGCCCAACCGCCAACCGCGCCGCTGTGTAGAAGAGCAGCAGTGCGATGACCCCGTCTAGGTAACGCCACGAGCGCGGTGTGCGTAGCCACCGCGCCAGGTAGCGCGCACCGAAGCCTAGTGCCGTGAACCACATCGCGCTTCCTGTCATGGCGCCGACTGCGAACGCCCACTTGGCGGTTCCATGGGTAGCCGCCACGGAGCCGATGATGAAGGCCGTGTCGAGGTAAACCGACGGGTTGAGCCATGTCATGGCGAGCGTTAGCAGGACCACGGGGCCGAGCGCGGCGGTGCCCCCAGCGCCGCCAGCAGCTGGCGCGAGTCCCTCGCCCTTGCCCCACAGCGCGCGCCAGGCGGCAAGGAGGCCGTAAGCGACCAGGAAGGCGGCGCCTAGCCAACGCGTTGCGTTTGCCAACCAAGGCACCATCTCCAGCACGTACCCGAGTCCCGCGACGCCCGCGGCGATGAGGAGGGCGTCAGACACCGTGCAGATGGCCACGACGATGCCGACGTGTTCACGGCGCAAGCCTTGGCGGAGGACGAAGGCGTTCTGCGCGCCTAGCGCGACGATGATCGAGAGGCTGAGGCCGAACCCGGCGAGTGCGGCGGGAATCACACCGCTTCGAACCGCCGCCAACGTCCCTCGGAAACGACCTCGACTCTACCGTCAACCACGGCAATGGCACTCTCATCATCAAGCGCGTAAGCGGGTCCCCCGAGCCGCGAGGCCCAGATCTCGGCGTTCGCCATGGTGTTCTCGGGCAAGGCTGGGTGGCCGAGGTGAGGGAAGATCGAGAAATCCACCAACCCCAGCGCCCGGTCGTCGCCGGTGATTGGTGGCTTCGTCTCCACGAACTCCTCGCCAACGCGTGGAGTCATAACCATGCTGCCGGCGCTAAGGCCGACCCAGACGGTGTCGTCGAGCGACGGCAGCAGATCCAGCAGGCCAGACTCGCGCATCCACTGGGCTAAGTAGAGCGCGTCGCCACCGTTGACGAGGAGCACGTCGGCCGCGCGGACCCATGGCTCCCAGCGTTCTCGCCCCACGCTCGGCAGCGCCGTGAGCTCGAGGATTCCGAGCGACTTCCAGCCGAGTTCGCACATCGGTGTGCTGGCGGTACCGTTGAGGAAGCTCAACGCGCCCGCCGGGGTCACCATCGGGTGGCCGTAGCTCGCGGTCGGGATGGCCAGCGCGCTCGACTCTTCGATCGGCTTGCCGAGCATCTCGACCAGCGCGCTGCGGATGCTGGCGTTCTTGATTCCAGCCGAAGTGAGGAGGAGCTTCATGGGGTCATCTCCTTAGCCGTTGCCGAGGTGGTGAGGGGGGCTAACCTTAGCGAGCCTGGGTGTGTCAGCGGTGGCCAAGAGCCACGGTGCGGCCGATTCACTTCTCGACAGGCAAACCGCTGTCCTCCCACGAATGCATGCCCCCTACGAGGTTAGCGACCTCCGCATAACCGTGCCGGTCGAGGTACTCAGCCGCGGCCCCGGACCGCGCCCCGCTGGCGCAAGTGAGCACGATGGGCGACTTGAGCTCGCTCATGCGCCCTATGAACTCGCCAAGCGGCACGTTCACGGACCCAGGCACCCTTCCGTTCGCGAACTCCCAGGGTTCGCGCACGTCTATCACTTGCGCGCCGCGTTCGCGCCATGCTGGTAGGTCCTGGGGCATTATCTCGGAATGCATCTGACTACTCTATGTGGTGCCGCGGCCTAAACGCGTGGGCGTCGTTACAACCCCGGCCCCAACTCCCGCGGGGAGTAAAGTTCGAGGAAGTGACCAACACTGCCACTCCCGAGACCCTTCCCCTCGGTGCGCACCTCAGCCGGCCGCGCAGACGTCACCTCGTCACCTGGCTGTGGCTCGGCGCCGCCCTGACGTTCTCCATGCTGGTCGTCGGGGGAGTCACGCGCCTCACGCAATCGGGCTTGTCGATCGTGGAGTGGGCGCCGCTCGTCGGCGTGGTGCCGCCGCTCGACGAAGCCCAGTGGCAGGACGCTTTCGCGCAGTACCAGCGTTTCCCCGAGTACCGCCAACTGCGGCCTGACATGACGTTGGCGGAGTACAAGACCATCTTCTACTGGGAGTACGCGCACCGCCTGCTTGCGCGCGCCATTGGCGTGGTGTTCCTGTTGCCTTTCTTGTTCTTCTGGCTGCGGGGTTACCTGAAGGGGCCGCTCGCTCGGCGACTGCTGCTGCTGTTCGGGCTCGGAGCGTTGCAGGGGCTGATGGGTTGGTTCATGGTGGCAAGCGGCCTCGTAGACCGGCCATCGGTGGCGCACGAGCGCTTGGCCGCCCATCTGCTGCTGGCGTTCACCATCTTCGCGTACTGTCTGTGGACCGCTAACGACTTGCTACCCAAGCCTCGGCAAACCGAAAGAAGCCCCGGTCTCTACGGCTGGCTGGTGACTTTCGGCATCATCCTCGTGCTGCAAGTGACTTACGGTGCCTTCGTCGCCGGCCTCGACGCGGGCAAGGCCTTCAACACCTACCCGCTCATGGCTGGCAGTCTCTGGCCGCCCGCCGCTTGGCGGCTCGAGCCTCCACTCCTCAATCTGCTCGACAACATCGCGACCGTGCAGTGGATCCACCGCACGCTGCCGCTGCTTCTACTCGTCGTGGCGGTCGGGCTGCTCGTGGCTACCTTGCGGCACCGCGCCGAGCCGGGCGGGCGCCTCGACGTCGGTTGGGCCGCAGTTCTCGTGAGCGGCGTGCTCATCCAGGGGGCGCTCGGGGTTGCCACGTTGCTATCGTTCGTGCCGCTGGGTCTCGCGGCCATCCACCAGGCGACGGCCTTACTGCTCTTCGGTGCGTGGGTGTTGTGGCTGCACCGCGCAACGCGCTTGCGGCTGGCGGTTCGGCCTTGACAAAGCGATAATACAACCATAAGGTTGTATCAATGCCTGAGGCCGCTCACACCGACCGCATCTTCGCGGCCCTTGCCGACCAGACGCGCCGCGACATCCTGCTCCGCGCCATGGCCGGCGGTGAGGGGGTAGCGCAGCTGGCCAGCCACTACCCCATGAGCTTCGCCGCAGTGCAGAAGCACGTGGCCGTGCTGGAGAAGGCGGGCCTCGTCACCAAGCAGCGTGAGGGACGCCGCCTGGTCGTCACCACCCGGCTCGAGGGGCTGCAAGCGGCCCGCAGGCTTCTCGACGAGTACGAGGAGTTATGGCGCGGGCGCGTAGACCGCATGACGGAGTTGCTCCAGGGCTCCGAGGAGGAGTGAGCATGAGCGTTACCGCAGTGCACAAGAACCCGGCCGACTTAACGCTAACCATCGTCAGTGAGTTCAAGGCCACTCAGGCGCGCGTCTGGGAGCTGTGGGCCAACCCGCGCCAGCTGGAACGCTGGTGGGGTCCGCCCATGTACCCGGCGACGGTCACCTCCCATGAGCTGCGCAGCGGCGGGCACGTCGCCTATCACATGACGGGCCCAACGGGCGACCAGCCCCACGGTTATTGGGAGTTGAAGGAAGTCGATCCGCCCAGCACTCTGACCTTCAGCGACGGTTTCGCCAATCCAGATGGCACCCCCGATCGCTCCATACCGCCCACCACCATCAAGGTGACCATCGAGGGCATCGACGAGGGTCGCACGCGCATGTCGATCGTCAACAAGTTCCCTAGCCGCGAGGCGATGGAGACGATGTTGAAGATGGGCATGGAAGAGGGCATGACTGCAGCGGTTGGGCAGATAGATGCGCTCCTGGAAGAAGCCCCACGGGGGAACGCATGACCGCGCAGACGGGCTCGGCTCACGGGGTGCGCGCGAAGGAGACCTGCACGCTCGAGGTCCCCACGGCGGTTCTCACCTACGACGTAAGGCCAGCCAACGGCAGTACGGCCCCGGCGCTCTTGTTGATCGGCTCACCGATGGGCGCGGCTGGCTTCGAGACGTTGGCCAGCCACTTTCCAGACCGCACCGTCGTCACGTACGACCCGCGCGGCGTGGAGCGCAGCCGCCGCACCGACGGCGCGAACGCCTCCACGCCGGAGGAGCATGCAGACGACCTCCACCGCCTGGTAAACCACTTGAACGGGGGTGAGGTCGACGTCTTCGCCAGCAGTGGCGGCGCCGTCAACGGCCTCGCGTTCGTGGCCGCTCACCCTAACGCCGTGCGCACCCTCGTTGCGCACGAGCCGCCACTCGCCCGGGTCGTACCGGATAGCGCGACGGCCTTGCGCGCCAGCAAGGCCATCAGCGATGCTTACGAGCGCGGCGGCTTCGGCCCAGCCATGGCGCGCTTCATCATGCTCGTCAGTCACGTTGGCCCGCTGCCAGCCGACTACCTCGACGCGCCCGACCCAGACCCAGCCATGTTCGGGCTACCGAGCGCGGACGACGGGGCAAGGAACGACCCGCTGTTCGCGCAGAACATGATCTCAAGCACGCACTACCAGCCCCACATCGTTGCGCTGCGCGCCGCCCCTACCCGCATCGTGATCGCCGTCGGCGCTGGCTCGGCCGGGCAGCTAGCCGAACGCGCCGGCCGCGCGGTCGCCGAGCAGTTGGGGTTGGCGCCCGTCGTGTTCCCTGGCGACCACGGCGGCTTCCTTGGTGGCGAGTACGGCCAGACGGGCGAGCCGGACGCCTTCGCCGCCAAGCTCCGCGAGGTGCTGACGCAGGGTTAGAGGCAGTACTCGCCCGCGGCGGCGAACCCGCCCTCGCCGCGTCTGCACTCGAACGCCTGCGCGGCATGAGCCTCCGGCGCCCCTTCCCAACTAGGGAACAGCAGTAGACGTTGCCACACGGCGGCCAGCGAGTCATCCATGAGTTGACCCTGTCGCAAGGCAACGTCTACTACTTGTTCCTGGGCCAGGCCGGCCTCCATGACGAACTCGGCGACTAGCGCGTCGCCGCCGCTCACCTCCACCTCGTACGGGTTGAAGAACGCCAAGGAGGCCGCCATGTCGAGCGCCCCCGCCGCGGAGGCGAGATTCAGAGTGTGAGTCTCCGCGCCGAGGTCAACGGCCTCGAGCTCGTGCCACACGGCGTAATCTTCGATGCCGCCGCTGGTAAGGAGGCACGGCATGCCGAGGCACGGCGCTGCGTCGGCCCGCTCCTCGCCGATCACCGCCCGCGCAGCAGCGATCAACGCGGCCTCCTGCCCCATCACCTGGTGCATGACGAAACGCCACGACACGTGCTGCCCAACGCCGAACTCCTCGAGCGGCGCGACGTGCTCGGCGCCGAGTTCTGCCACTAGTTCCGCGTGCAGCGAAGGGCCAAGGTTGTAACGGTCGACTTGCACGAACACGACGGGGGAGCGCTGGGTGCTCAGCACGCGCACGGTTCCGTGGTGGCGCGTGCGCTCGAGCGCAACGTCGGCCACCTCCAACGCCAGCAACGCCTTTGCGAGCACACCGACCTCGGCCGAGGCGAGGAAGACCGAGTCGCTCGGGGGCAGTGCGGCCTCTACGGCGGCCTCTAACACCTCGGTGTCGATCTGCACGTAGTCACCGCCAACGAACGCCGCGATCTCTTGATCGAGCGACTGGCCGGCCTGTTGCGCGGAGGCCGCGCCCAAGAGGAGGGCAAGCACCACGAGCATGCCCGCGCGACAGATGCGTACACCACTGAATAGCTGACGTTCACTCATGCCGGCAGCATAGCCACGCGCCGTCAACGTGCCGTCATTCCCTCAGTTACGCCGCACGCGCGCCGAGCGGCCTATCGTGGGGGGAGTCACCACTAGAGGAGTCGTAATCGTGTCAAAGACCACCGTTCAGATCCAGTACTGCGTTCCCTGTGGCCACCTGCCGCGTGCACTTGATGTCCAGAAGGCCATCCTCGAGCGCTTCGGTGAGAACCTCGACGGGGTGACGCTCAAGCCCGGCGCAGGCGGCATCTTCACCATCGACGTTGGCGACGAGCGCGTCTACACCAAGCCGGAAGAGTTCGACCTCGACGAGGTCATGCGGAGCATCGACCAGCGCGTCGCTAGCGCACCGCTGGCCTAAACCCCATGGCCGCGATCAAGGTCCTAATCCCTCAAAACGCCACCTTCGACCTCTTGAGGGGCCAGGAGGGCGTGGAGTTCGTGGCGTACGACCAACTCCAGCCCATCCCCGCTGAGCACCAGGACGCCGAGGTGCTGGTCGCCTGGTTGAACCCCTCGGCGCAGTTGGCGCGCGCCGCGAATGACCTGCCGCGCCTGCGGCTCGTGCAGGGCCTCATGGCCGGAGTCAACACCCTAGTTGCGGCCGGGTTCTCGGAATCGGTGCTCATCAGCAACGGTCGCGGCCTGCACGATCAACCGGTGGCAGAGCACACCGTGGCGCTGCTTTTGACGGCCGCGCGCCGCATCCACCTCATGCGCGACGCCCAGCAGGAGCACCGGTGGCCGGGAGAACTGGGCGGCGGCCAGCCGGACCGCGACCCTGACGTCTTCACCACGCTGCGTGACTCGAATGTGACGGTGTGGGGGTTCGGGAGCATCGCCGCTGCGTTGGCGCCGATGCTAACGGCGCTCGGCGCCAAGGTCACCGGCGTAGCCACGGCG
>JBIQMD010000041.1:0-8976 GCA_044463725.1 Truepera radiovictrix | reverse complement strand
AGATACCACGCGGTCAACGCACTTCCGGAGCCCAGAGCGTTTGATACAGTCCCCCATGTCGACCCTCCGCGAGCTACTCGAGCGCTTCAAGGTAGAGGCCGGAATACTCAGCGACCTGGCGGCGACCGCCGACCTACTCTCCTGGGACCAGGACACCTACATGCCCGCAGGGGCCGCGAGCGGTCGCGGCCAGCAGCTGGCGACCGTTCATTCCCTGCTGCACGCCCGCATCACGGACGACCGCATGCTCGGATTGCTCGCGGAACTCGAAGCGAGCGACCTTGACCCGCGTGGCGCCGACCGCGCCATGGTGCGCGAGGCGCGCCGCGCAGCCGACCGCGCCAAGCTCATGCCCGCCCGGCTCGTCGAGGAGCTCGCCAAGCGCACGAGCAGCGCGCGCGTTGCGTGGAGCCAAGCGCGGTCCGAGAACCGCTTCGAGCTGTTCGCCCCCGAGCTGGCCGAAGTCTTCGCCCTCAAACGCGAGGAAGCAGACGCCGTTGGGCACGGCGGCCCGCGCTACGACGCGCTCCTCGACGAGTTCGAGCCGGGCGCAACGGCCAAGGGCATCAAGGAGCTCTTCGATCCACTGAGAGCCGAGCAAGTTGCGTTGCTTCAGTCGATCGCCGCAAGCGGCGTTCAGCACTCTGACGCCGTCCTGAAACGCAACTACCCGGTGCCGGCTCAGCGCGATCTCTGCCACAAGACTGCTGCAAGCTTCGGCTACGACTTCGAGCACGGCCGCCTCGACGAGACCCTCCACCCGTTCGCCATCGCCATCGGCGCCGCAGACGTGCGCATAACGACGCGTTACGACGAGAACTTCCTTAACACCGCCCTCTTCGGCACCATGCACGAGGCCGGGCACGCCATGTACGAGCAGGGCATCGCGCGCGAGTACCAACGCACGCCCTTGGGTCACGGCGCGAGCCTCGGCGTACACGAGTCGCAGTCGCGGTTGTGGGAGAACCTCGTCGGGAGGTCGCTGCCTTACTGGGAGGGGGCGTTCCATGCTTTGCAGGCGGCCTTCCCTAGCCAACTCGGGGGGGTGGCGCTGCGCGACTTCTACGCCGCCGTGAACCGCGTAGAGAACAGCCTCATCCGCGTCGAGGCGGACGAGGTGAGCTACAACCTGCACATCCTCGTGCGCTTCGAGCTGGAGCTGGCCCTGCTCGACGGCGACTTGGCCGTCGCCGACCTGCCGGACGCGTGGAACGAACGTTACCGCGATTACCTCGGGATAACCCCGCCAACTGACGCGCTCGGGTGCCTGCAGGACATCCACTGGGCCGTCGGCCTCATCGGGTACTTCCCGACGTACGCCATCGGCAACCTCGTGAGCGCGCAGCTCTTCGAAACTGTAAGGGCGGCCACCCCGACCCTCGACGAAGACATCCGTGCGGGCAATTTCTCCGGGCTACTCGCGTGGTTACGCGAGAACGTTCAGCGCCACGGCAGCCGCTACCGACCGGACGAGCTCCTCGTTGCCGCCACAGGCAAGGGGCTGACTGCCGCGCCCTACCTCGCCTACTTGCGTGGCAAGTACGGCGACCTCTACGACCTTAGGTAATTGCCCCGCCGCGCCTGACTTAGACTTGGAGGGTGAGGCGCCAGTGACCGGGGCTTCGTGGCTGTTGGTCGTGGCGCCAGAAGGAGACTGTGAAAATGTACTTGCGTAGGCAAGCGCTTGCCCTGGCGGCCATCTTGGTGGCGGCCCTGCCGAGTGTCGCACTGGCACAACTAGGCGAGGCGCCGCAGAGCACGCTTGACGCCCTCGTCGATTACCTGCCCGTCCCGGCGGCCGAAGGTTACGAGGTCGCTAGCGGGTTTCACTTCACCATCACGGAGGCGGACGGCGTGGCCGTCGAGGTAGGGGGCACAGGCGAGCTGAGCGACGCCAACATGCGCTTCCTCGGCGCCCTGATCGGTGCGGCTAGCGGCTACGGCGAGGGCATCGCTGCCCCCGTGGCCGACTTCTTCCGCACGCGCGCGGCCGAGCTCATCGGCGCCGGTGAAGTAGGCATCGAAGTCATGGAGTACCTGATGTACGTGGACGTCGACGCAGGATCGCCCGGCTCCGTCAGCATGCGCTTCACGCCCCTCTACCTCGAGCCGGAGCGCTTCGGTGTGCCGGCCCACGTCATCGGCCCGCTAGACGCCGCCCACGTCATCCGCCTCTTCACCGACTTACAGTGCCCGTACTGCGCGCAGTTCGATGAATTCGGCATGCCCGTCGTCGAGGGCGATCTTCTGCCTCGCGGCGACGTGCGCTTCGAGCTGCACCACTTCCCCCTGAAGAGCATCCACGCCAACGCCGTCGTGGCGGCCGAAGCAAGCGAGTGCGTTGCGTCAGCAGCAGCAGTAGCGGGCGGTCACGAGGCGGGCGAAGCGGCGTTTTGGACGTACCAGAGCGCGCTGTTCAGCGCTCAGCAGGCCTGGGGCAACCTTGGCGATCCGCTGCCGCTGTTCGTCACGTTGGCCGCCGACCTCGAGCTCCCCTCCGAGGGGCTCGCAGTTTGCGTGAGGAGCGGTGAGTTCGGTGCTGCCATCGAGGAGTCGTACCGCGTGGCGGCCCAAGACCTTCGCCTCACTGGCACCCCGACGGTGTTCGTAGACGGCCTCAAGCTTGGCGATTACCGCAACCTCGAGGACTACCTGAGGCTCATGCGCCTCGGAGCGGCCATCTCGCAGCGTGAGACGCAACCACAGCAGCCTTGACCAAACGGCGGTCCCCGGCGGACGTACAACGTGGGCTTTGCATGTGCGATAGTAGGCCGTAGACGCAACGCGGAGATGCGGCGAGTGGGCGGTACGAGGCTGACCGCCCTGCCCCGCAGTGCATGGGAGGGGAGCTAGATGACCGAAGCGAGCCAGTACCCGAGTCTGGTGTGGCACCTGAAGAACACCGAGCTGTTCGAGGACCTCACGCCCGACGAGATCGAGCAGATGGCGCGCATAACGCCGTACAAGAAGTTCGCTGCCGGCGAGATCATCTACCACATGGAGGACCCGGCGGACGCCCTGTACTTCGTACGCGACGGCATGGTGAAGATCTCCATGTACTTCCCGAACGGCAAGGAGATGATCCTCGGCCTCCTAGGCAAGTACGACATCTTCGGTGAACTCCTCCTGTTACAAAGCGAGCGCCGCCCCAACCAAGCAGAGGCCGTAACGGACACGACCCTCATCGTCATGCCGGAGATGGAGTTCCAGCGCCTCCTGCAGCAGCAGCCGCGCATAGCCATGAAGTTCATTCAGGTGATGAGCACGAGGCTCTGGCAGGCGCAACAGTGGCAGGCGGAGGTCGGAGCGTTCGACGCCCCAGGCCGCCTCGCTAACCTCCTGCTGCGCTTGGCGAACGACTTCGGGGTGCCGTCCGATCGCGGCACGGTCATCGACCTCACCCTCACGCAGCAAGACCTCGCCAAGATGATCGGCGCTACGCGTGAGACGGTCAGCCACTGCCTAGCGCGCCTGCTCGAATACGGCGCGGTGCGCCGCCGCCGCGCGCCCATCACGGTCAACCCTGAGCGGCTGCAGGCCTTCCTCGACGAAGCAAGCGGCTGAGAGACGGCGCCAAGCCCATGGCGGCCAACTCGGCCTCAGCCGCCGTTGATCACTATGACGGGGACCTTGGAGGCCGCCAGGATCTGCTCGACCCGCGGACCTAGGTAGAGGCGCTCCGAACCGGGCCGTAGGTCCGTTCCGAGGATGATCAGGTCATGCCCGAGGTTGGCCGCAACCGCCAAGATGGCTGAAACGGTGTCCGGCGCTACCCGCACTTCCGTGTCTGGGTTCACGCCGCGAGCCTCGCCCAGTTCCCTCAGGTTGTTGACGATCTGGTAGGCGGCGGCCAGCTGTCGCTGCTGTGCGGCCCCGCCGTCGTTCATGCGGTAAGGCGCCTGCTCTTCAAGGACCACGTTGAGTAGCGACACGCGGCTGGCGCCCCCCTTGGAGAGCGCGAATGCCAGTTCGGCAGCGTGCCGCGACGCAGCAGTACCCTCCGATGGCACCAGTATGCGCTTGGGCGGCCACGACTCCGGGGTAGATGCGCCCTTGACGACCATCGTCGGGCACGGTGCCATCCTCACCACCTGGTCGACGATGCGGTTGAACACCACCTCGTCCGTGCCTGACGCCTCCGACGCGCCCAGGACGATCAGGTCGTAATCCTTCTGCGCCTCGTCGAGGATGGTATCGACGGCCGAGTTCGACTCCACGACGCGGCGCGTCACGTTGTTGTTGGCGAAGCCATCCGTCAAGTCAGCGAGGTACGCCTGGCCATCCGCCTTCTCACCAGGCCTTGCGACGTTGAGGAGCGTAACAGCTAGGTCCTCACCAAGCTTGTCGAGCACGTAGGACTCGATGGCACGCGCCTCAGGCCGCTTCTTGCCGGGTCGCGGCCCGCGCACTGGGAAGAGGACGCGGTGCACGTTCGCGATGAGGCTGTCCTCCGACAGCTCCTCGTTGCGCAACCTGAGGGTCTCCTGCTCGTCCGGCTTCACGCGCTTGAGTACGAAACGCAGCGCAGTCGGCGCCATCAACGAGGTCGCCATGGCCATCACCACGATGATGGAGTACATGTCCTGGCCTAGGATGCCGAGCTGCAACCCGATGGTCGCCATGATTATCTCCATGGCACCGCGGGCGTTGAGGCCGGCCCCATAAGCAAGGGAAGTCCAGTGGTCGCGCTTGCCGATCAGACGGGCGCCCACGTAAGTGCCTGCCACCTTCCCGACGGACGCCACCGCGATCACGGCAAGCGCGATAAGCAGCAGTCGCGGCTCGAAGAGGCTCTGGAGGTTGACTTTCAAGCCAGCCACGCCGAAGAACACGGGCGAGAACACGCCAACTGACATGCTCTCGATGCGCGAATGCACTTCGTCCGGCAAGCGCCGCATCTGGCCGAACAGCACCCCCATGACGAACGCGCCGAGCACGGCCTCGAGGTTGAGGGCCTGGGTGATCGCCGCCCACGCGAACGTGAGCACCACCACGAGAGTAAGCAGCCGGTAGGGACTAGCGATGCGGTCTTGAACGAAGTTGAGGAGTTGCCGAACCACCACGCGTCCGAGCGTGAACGAGACGATCATGAATGCGAGCACGCTGCCGACGGTGGTCAGCACGCTGCCCGCCGTCACGGCCTCACCGCTCGCCAAGCCAGCCACGATCGACAGCAGGATCCAACCGGTGGTGTCGTCGCTCATTCCAGCGGCTAGGATGGTCTGCCCGATGTCGCGACGCATGAGCTTGAGGTCGATCAGGACCTTGGCGATGACAGGAATCGCCGAAATCGACATGGAGGTTGCCACGAACAGCGCGAACACCAGGCGCGTGTGCTGCGCGCCGAGGAGGCTGTCTGGCAACAGCTGCCCGAGCACGAAACCGCTCGAGAAAGTCACGAGGATCCCGCCGAACGAGACACCGATGGCCGTGCGGGCGTGCCGCCTGATGAGCTGCAGATCGGTCTCCAGCCCCGTCATGAGGAGCAGGAATATGGCGCCGAGCAAGCTGATGACCTCGAGGAGGTAGCCCTGCAGGTCAGATTGAGGAAGCATCCACTGCCCGAATGCTGGGATGACGCTCGACGCGAGCGACGGGCCGAGCAGGATGCCGGCTAGCAGTTCGCCGACGACCGCGGGCTGGTTGAAGCGCCGTGCCAACTCGCCTAGGGCCCGCGCCGCCAAGAGCAGTAGCGCGACCTGAACGAGCAGGTGCAGGACGTCTTCGTGAGGTGCTGCCGTGAACGGTGCCGTGGTCGTCTCCTCGCTTGCGCGGACAAGTGCGTGGTTGTCCGGTCGTCCCCTCACTTCGGCGTCAGCAAGGGCGTGGGCGCTGATGAGGCGCGGTGGGCCTAGGCCCGGTCAGCAACCGACCATACACGACTCGCGCCACATGGTGGCGGTCCTCTTTTACGACCCCTCGTCCGGACGCATGCTAGCGTCGCCTCGTGGCCCAGTCCAGAAGTTTCCTCGTGAGCACCGACCACGGCGACGTCGTCGTCCGCGTAAACCCCGCTGCGGGCGGGCTGGATACCGACCTGCTCGCGCTTGAGCCAGCCAACGCCGCAAACACGTCCGCGCTCACGATGGTCACGCCTCTGCGTGCCTTCGGCGCCAAGATGGTGGACCTGATCGAGATGCAGGGACTGGGCGACGTCGACGTAAGCCCGGCGATGCGTGAACTCCTTGTGCGCGAGAAGGCCACGCAGGAACTGAAGCGCATCGAAAGGTACGCCCGGGAGCGGGCCGCCGCTGGTCTTACGTGACGCGCCCGGCGTTCGCACCTCGCGCGGCCTAGTACGAAGCAGCCGGCGGCGCGTCTAGAGACTCAACTATTCCTCTTCGTCGTCCTCGTCTACTACCTCACCCAGATCGGCGAGGAGTTCCTTGTAGAGCCGCAGCGTGAAGTCGCGGATGGCGTTCAGGGCATCGTCGCCGCGCAGATCCGCGCTGACGCGGCGCTCTGCCGCCTGGATCACGGCTGCCAGCACGTCATCCACCATCGGCCAGGGACCCTGGAACGGGGCGCCGTCGTCATCGTCATGTACTGGGCCAGTCGCGGTGATAGCCGGCTGAGCCGCAGCCGGGGTGGTCGCCGCAGCCGCGTGCGAGCGAGCTGGCTTGCTCTCCTTCGTCCGGGCCAACGCCCGCGCTGCCGCTGCTGTGCTGCCTTTTCCCTTGATGTTTCCTTCGTTCTCGCGCTTGTCGAGCGCCGCCAAGGCCTCCTCTGCCGCGCGGCGCTCGGCGTCGCGCTTCGAAGCGCCTTGGCCGGTGCCGAGCAGGTCGCCTGCAATGGTCACGTCGCTAAGGAAGGACGGCTCGTGCTCCGGTCCGGTCTGCGCGGTGTCGAACTCTGGCCGCTCAAGGCCGAGCTTCTGGGCGCGCTCTATCAGCAACCCCTTGGGGTGCGCCATGTTTACTCCTCTAACGCTGCGAGATACCTGGTGTACGGCTCTGCCGCTGTGCCCTCGCAGCAGCTGCCGGGCTCCCGCCGTTGCCCTCGGCCGCCTCCATGCCATGTGCGGCGGTTCGGATGCGTACAAGGGTGACGCCGCGAGCCCGGCAGCTGCTAGGGCAGGGTAGCACGGCAGCGGGCACGCACCGGGGCCACGCTTGCGCTACCATTGGCGGCATGACCCGCTTGCTCCTGTGCGACGACCACGCCATGTTCCGCCAAGGCCTCCGGAGCATCCTCGAGACGGAGGACGACTTCAGGGTGATAGGTGAGGCCTCCACCGGGCGTGAGGCGGTGCGTTACGCCATCGAGACGCGCCCAGACGTCATCCTCATGGACATCCAGATGCCGGAACTCGACGGCGTAGCCGCCACGAAGGCCATCCTCTCCGAGCAGCCCGACGCCCGCGTGATCATCCTCACCATGTACCGCCAGGACCGCTACGTGTTCGAGGCGGTGAAGGTCGGTGCCCGCGGTTACCTCCTCAAGGACGCAGGCGCAACCGAGCTCGTCGAAGCCATCCGCCGCGTGGCGGCAGGGGAGACGCTCCTCAACGCCGAGATGGCGGCCTCCATCCTCGACGAGTTCCGCAAGCTCGGCGAGATCCCGAACCATCCAGAGCACAAGCTCAGTGAACTGACCGAGCGCGAGGAGGCCATCCTCAGGCTCCTAACTCAGGGCGCGACGAACCAAGAGATCGCAACGTCGCTCAACGTCAGCGAGAAGACGGTGCGTAACCGCCTGTCCGAGATCTTCTCCAAGTTGCGCCTCAACAACCGCACTCAAGCGGCCCTTTACGCACTGCGCGAGGGCATCGCCTCACTGCAAGACAGCGAGCAGTGAGCCCGCGCCGCGCGTCCCCGGACGATGCGGCCGCGTTACGAGAGTTGTTGCTTGCGCTCGCGCAGACGCCCGCACCCACCGGGGCCGAGGCCGCGCGCGCAGCCCTCGTCATGCGGCTCTGGTCAGAGGCCGGGCTAGAGCCGTGGCAGGACGAAGTAGGTAACGTGCTTGCCGAGGTCGGCGCCGCCACCGGACCGGGGCGCGTTGTCGTAGCTGCCCACCTAGACAGCGTGTTCGGCCCGGATGTGGACGTGACGGTCAAGCAGGCGCCTGGCCGCTGGAGCGGGCCGGGCATCGGCGATAACGCCGCCTCGCTCGCCATCCTCACGCGCTACTTGCAGACGCGTGACCGCACGAACCGCACCGCCAGGCCGGCCTTGCTCGTGGCGGCGACGGTGGGGGAGGAGGGCCTCGGTGACCTGCGTGGCGCCCGCCATCTCGTGGCAGGCGCAGGCAGCGGAGCGAGTGCCTTCATCGCCTTCGACGGGCTGCTAGGCACCATCACTGACGTGGCGGTAGGTTCCCGGCGTTACGAGGCGCGCTTCTCGGCGCAGGGCGGGCACTCGTGGGGCGACTACGGCGCCAGCAGTGCCGTGCACGCAGCAGGCGCGGCCATCGCGGCCCTCGCTCGTCTGCCCGTGGCGCGCGTGCCGCGCTCGAGCCTCAACGTTGGCCAGATGTGGGGCGGCACCAGTGTGAACGCCATCGCAGAGACCGCCGGCTTCAACCTCGACCTGCGCAGCGTGAACGCAGAAGCCCTGGCCGCCTTGGACTCCGCCGCAGTTGGCGCAGTGCGAGCAGCTGCGGCCGACGCTTGCGCGAGCGTAGAACTCGTGCTCGTTGGCGACCGCCCGGCGGGCAGTTCAGGTAACGAGCGGCTCGTAGCAGCAGCCATGGCCGCCTACGCCAGCGTTGACGTGGCCGGGCAGACGGCCGCAGGCAGCACGGACGCCAACCCGGCGATGGCCGCTGGGGTACCCGCCATCGCCTTCGGTGGCTACCTTGGCGGCGGTGCGCACCGCCTCGAGGAGTGGCTGGATCCAGACTCGCTCGGTGTTGGCCTGATCGCGCTTAGCGAACTACTCGCGCGCTTGGCCTAGCGGCGGCCGTGGCTACGCCTAGCGGCGAGCGCGAGGGCGTCGACGGCCTCGTTCTCAGGGTGGCCAGAGTGGCCGCGGG
>JBIQMD010000040.1:0-9044 GCA_044463725.1 Truepera radiovictrix | reverse complement strand
GGCGCAGTTGGGCATGTTCATCCGCAACTCGCTGTTCATCGCCTTCGTCGTCACGCTAGGCAAGACACTCACGGCGCTGTTTGCGGGCCTGGCCCTCGTCTACTTCAATTTCCGCGGCAAGTCCGTGGTCTTCATCCTTATCTTGCTCACCCTCATGCTGCCTACCGAGGTTCTGATAGTGCCGCTCTTCGACCTCATCGCTCAGCGGCCCCCGGCATCTTGGGCCGCGTTCTGGGCGTGGTTCCAGAACCCAGCTACGGTCTTCCTCAAGCCCCTTCCTCACGGGTTCGGTTGGTCTAACAGCTTCCTCGCCCTCACCATCCCGTTCCTGGCGTCAGCCACCGGCATCTTCCTGTTCCGTCAGCACTTCATGGCGATCCCACGGGAACTCGCCGATGCGGCCAGGATGGACGGCGCCGGGCCGCTTCGCTTCCTGTCGCGGATACTGGTGCCGATGAGCGCCAACACGATAGGGGCCTTGGCGGTCATCCAGTTCGTGTACGTGTGGGACCAGTACCTGTGGCCGAGGGTCATCATCCGCCGCGAGGAGCTGCAGGTCGTGCAGGTCGGCCTGAACCTGATCATCGGCACTGGCGAGGGGGTCCAGTGGGGTTACGTGATGGCGGGAGCACTCCTGACGATCATGCCGCCACTGATGGTGTTCATGCTCCTACAGGAGCAGTTCATGCGCGGCTTCGCGCTCTCGCAGAGTAAGTAGCCGTCAGTAACCCAAAGCTGGGTTGCGCATGAGGCCAGCCAACGGCCCACCCGCAAGGTGGGAGCGTAGGTTGGCGGCGAACTCGTCGAACACGCGGCCCCTGATTTCCGGCGTGCGGTACGAGGTGTGTGGGCTGATGAGCACGTTCTCCGCGCTCCACAGCGGGCTGTCTTCTGGAAGGGGCTCGACGGCGTAGGCGTCGAGGCAGGCGCCAGCCAGGTGACCTGACGCGAGCGCCGCGAGCAGCGCGTCCTCCACGACGAGCGTGCCGCGCGCCACGTTGACGAGGTAGGCCCCTTGTTTCATGAGCCCGAAGCGGCGCGCGTCGAGCAGCCCCTGCGTTTCGCTCGTGCCGGGCGCCGTTAGCACCACGTAATCGGCGGTTGGTAGCAAAAGGTCGAGTGCGTCCGCGCTATGCAGCTCGTCGAAGGCCGCGTTCGTGCCACCGCTACGGTTGACGCCGACAACGCGCATGCCGAACGCCCGGCAGAGGCCAGCAACGCGGGTGCCGATGCTGCCCGCGCCCACCACTAGTACCTCCTTGCCGCGCAGTTCCTGGTGGAGGGGCAGCGTCCACTCGCGGCGCGCCTGAGCAGCGGCCAACTTCGGGAGGTTCTTGGCGTGCTGCAGCATGGCGGCGAGGACGAACTCGGCCATCGGGATGCTCATGACGTCGAGTGAGCGCGTGACGACGATGCCCTGCGCCTCGACTTCTGGGACCATCACCCAATCGAACCCGGCCGAGCCGGTGTGCAGCCACTTGAGCTGCGGCGCAGCGCGCAATAGGGCACTTAGTCCGGGCTTCTTGAGCCCAGCGAACAGCATGGCGTTCGCCCTGCTCACGACTTCCGGCCACGGCGCGGCGGCTGGCAATTGGGTGAAGCTCACCGCTGGAAAGTCGGCCATTAGGCGCTCGACGTGGTGCTTCTCGTACAGGTGGCTGATGATTACCTCGAATGGAGGCTGATTGGTGTCTGGCACGGGTCTCCTCACTCCCCTCCGGCGCGGCGCCGAGGGTCTAGGGTGTCGCGGATGACGTCGCCTACTGCGTTGAAGGCGAGGACGGTGAGCAGGATCATCAGCCCTGGGTAGACGGCGAGTTGCGGCGCCGACCACATGTAGAACTGGCTGGCCGTGAGCATGTTGCCCCACGACGCGGTGGGCGGCAGTATGCCGAGGCCGAGGAAACTCAACCCCGCCTCGACGAGCATGACGTTGCCGACGCCGATGGAGGTCGCAACGATAAGCGATGGCATGGCCTGGGGCAGCAGGTGTCGGAACATGATGCGCAGGTGCCCGGCGCCTAGCCCCCTTACGGCGGTGGCGTACTCGAGCTCCTTGACGCGGAGGATCTCGCCCCGGATCAGGCGCGCAGGGCCCATCCAGCGCGTGAACGACAACGCGAGCACGAGCACGGTGATGCTCGACCCGAACAGCGCAACGACGGCGAGGAGCAGGAAGAAGACTGGTATGGAGAGAATGCCGTCCGTGACCCGCATGATCACGCGGTCGACGAAGCCGCCTGCGTAGCCGGCCACCACACCCAAGGTGCCGCCGATCAGCATCGTGAGTAGCGCAGAGACGAGCCCAACGAGGATCGACACGCGGCCGCCGTCGATGAGGCGCGCGAGGACGTCGCGACCGTTCTCGTCCGTTCCGAGGAGGTGGGCTGCGCTCGGGCCAGCGAAGGTGTTGGAGATGTTTATGCGCGTTGGCGATGGCAATGGCAGGATCGGCTCGAGGACGAGCACGCCGCAAAGGAGCAGCAGCCAGACGCCTCCGAAAAGGGCGAGCTTGTTGCGCCCAAGGCTAGCGAAGAAGACCTGCCACACGGTGCGGCGCTTGCGGGTAGTGCCGGCGGTCATCAGTCGTACCTGATCCGGGGGTCGACGATGCCGTAGAGCACGTCGATGACGAGGTTGCTCACTATCACCCCGGCCGAAACGAAGAGTGTGGTCCCTAAGATCACGGTGGCGTCGCGGCTCACGGCGGAATTGACGGCCATCGAACCGATGCCCGGCCAACTGAAGAGCGACTCGACGATCGCGGAACCGCCGACTAGGCGCGGCAGCATGAGCCCAAGGATCGTGAGCACGGGGATGAAGGCGTTCTTGAACACGTGCTTGAGGTGAACGCGCGGTTCGGCCAGTCCCTTGCTGCGCGCCGTCCTCACGAAGTCGAGGTTCATGACCTCGAGCCAACTCGAGCGTGTGTAGCGCATGATCTCTGCGGTGGTCGAGGTGGCGAGGACGACGGCGGGGAGTATCAGGTAGCTGGCCCTGTCGAGGAGCGAGAAGGGCTGCCCGATGGTCTGCATGCCGGAGCCGGGCAGCCAGCCGAGCGTGACGGAGAAGAAGATGATCAATAGGATGCCCAGCCAGAAGTTGGGCGTGGCTAGGCCGACGATGCCGATGAAGCTAAGGGCTTGGTCGACGGGCGAGTTCGGCCAGCGCGCCGCGACTATGCCGGCCGGGATGCCGATGAGGACCGTGATGACGAAGGCAGCTAGGCCAAGGAGCAGGGTGGCCGGCAGTCGCTCCGTGATCATCTGCAGCACAGGGCGGCCGTACACCAGGCTGGTGCCGAGGTCGCCTTGACTCATGCGCCCTATCCAGCGCACGTACTGTTCGACGGGCGGGCGGTCGAGGCCGAAGCGGCGTTCGACGCTTGCCACGACCCCTGGGTCCATGGTCGGGTCAGCCAAGATGCTGAGCTGGCCTGGCGCCAGCTTCACGAGAAAGAACGTGGCCGTCATGACGAGGAAGAGCACAAGCACGCTGGCCACGAGTTGTTTCGCTAGATATTCGACCATGCCTTCTCGGGTCCTGCCTATCGCGTGAGCTGCGCTCCCGTGGGAGCTGGCGAGCCTGTATGGGGCGGGTTGGCCCAACCGCAGTGGCTGGGCCAACCCGAGTTGTTGCTACCTCAGCGGCGGAACAGGAGGTAGGAGTACGGCATTGCGTCCTTGATGTTGTTCGGCGGGATGTTGCCGACGTTGGCGTTGGAGGCGGTCATGCGCTCGCGGAAGAGGAGGATCATGTTCGGCGGGTCGGCGTAGAGCTGTTCGCCGATCTGCTCGAGGAGGGCGGCCTGCTCGGACTGGTCGATGGTGCCTAGAACCTGGGTGAACAGGGCGTCGACTGCCGCGTTGGAGTACGACTGGGCGTTGTACGGGCCATTGGTCGTGTAGAGGCGTTGCGCCCAGTCGATGTTCGGCATGGGGAAAGCGGCGAGGCGCGTGTCGAAGGTGCGCGCTTGAGTCTCTTCCAACCAGCGGCCGCCGCGTTCTGCGAGTACGTACTCGACGCGCATGCCGAGGTCCTGGAAGTACTGCTGCAGGATGAGGCCCATCTGCTCGCGCTGCACGTCGCCGCGGTCGACGAGGATGGAGAAGGCGAACTCGACACCGTCCTTCTCGAAGATGCCCTGCGCGTTCTTCGTCCAGCCGGCTTCTGCCATGAGCGCTAGCGCACGCTCGGGGTCGTATTCGCGGAACTGAACATCTGGCCGCGGCACCCAGTCGATGCTGAGCGGGATGTAGACATCGTCGACGTAGCCGAGGCCCGGCGAGACCGTGGCGATCATGCTGCGGCGGTCGACGGCGTACATCATGGCCTCGAGCACGCGGGCGTCTTGGAAGAGCGGGTTCCTGAAGTTCCAGGCGAAGATCTGGTAGCCGAGGCTATCGAAGGTCGTGATCTGAACGTGTTTGACCTTGCTAACGGCTGGGAGTTGCGGCGGCTCGATGTCGACCCAGTCGAGTTGGCCCGTGAGTAGCTGCGTGACGCGGGTGTTGCCGTCTGGCACGACGCGGAAGACGAGGCCGTCGAGGTTCGGTGCGCCAAGGAAGAAGTCTTCGTTGCGGGTGAGCTCGAAGAAGGAGCCGGGCACTGAGCGGACCATCTTGAACGGGCCGGTGCCGATGGGGGTCTTGCTGTTGAAGTCGACGGCGTCGGCGAGGAGATCGTAACCGCCGAGTATGTGCTGCGGGATGATCTCGTTCCCGCCGAGCGCCAGGCGCGCAGCGAAGAAGGCGTCAGGTGCGGTGAGGGTCACGTTGACCGTGAGCGGGTCGATGACGTCGACGGACACGACCTTGGCGAAGTCCGCCGCGTTCGTGGCGCCCTCGTCAGGGTTGCGCGCGCGGTCGAAGGTGAACTTGACGTCTTCGGCGGTGAAGGGGGCGCCGTCGTGCCACTTGACGCCTGACCGGAGGTGGAACGTCCAGACGGTGAGGTCATCGTTGGCTTCGAAGGCCTCGGCGAGGTACGGCTCGAGGGTGTTCGTCCACGGGTTGACGGCCGTGAGGGGCGAGAACATCGTCCAGTTGATGATGGCGGCGGCCAGCTCGGAGGGCAGGATGGGGTTGAAGGTTGCAGGTTGAGTAGCCAGGGGGATCTGGACGACTCCACCGCGCTTCGTTGCCTGCTCCTGGGCGCTGGCGGCGCCAACGAGGGCGACGACGAGTAACAGGGTGACGAATCGAGTCAAAGCTCTACGCATGCCTAGTCCTTTCGGTGTTCTCGCCCCGTGGGTGCGGGGTTAGCCGTGCTGGTGGCCAGGGGTCTGAAGCACCCGCCCCTGAGACCGAACCGCATGTGGGTGTACCAGTACGCCGTGCATCATGCGGTGAAGGGTGGGCGGTTGTCAATTCACGTTCTGCTCACGTCGGCGGCTCGCCTCTGCCCGTGGCCGTATTTATCGCGTGGTGAACGGGCTTCTCCACCGCACAACCCGACGCTGTCCCGCGCGCCAAGCACTTCGCGGGTCGGCTAGGTTGACGGCGACCACTCTCGCGAGTATCGTCTGCGTACCAGTACATCGATACAATCGGTCGCGGTGGGTGCCGCTTCCGACAACCGAGACCGCTTACCGCACGGATAGAGTCGCCACGTCACCCTAGCGGGTGCACATACGAGGAGAACCCAATGGCCATAGTCAGAGTAGAACTCGGCCGCCGCTCACAAGAGCAGCGCGACGCGATAATCAAGGGCATCACTGAAGTCATGGTCGCCAACGGCGCCCTATCAGAAGGCACGCAAGTGATCCTCTACGAACTTGAAATGGACGTATGGGGCAAGGGCGGGAAAACGTTCACGCAGCGCGCAGCCGAACAGGGCATCAAGCTACCCCACTGACCCTTTCAGCGGGCCAATGACCCGCATCAGGACCCAAACATGCCATTGCCGCTGCTACTAACCGACGACGAGCACATTCCCATTTACCTCCAGCTGGTGCATCAGATCCGTTACTTGATCACCGGCCGCGAACTGGTAGCGGGAGCTCAGTTGCCGCCCGTGCGCGACCTTGCCGCCCAGTTGGGCATCAACTCCGGCACGGTCGCGCTCGCGTATCGCACGCTGCAACACGACGGTCTAGTGGAAGGCCAGCGCGGCAAGGGCACGTTCGTGGCGTCATTGGCGACCGAGTCGACGCGCACAGACTTGCGCCAGGCGCTCCTCACGGAGGCGCTCGAAGACCTGATCACCCGCGCGTACGCGCTCGGCTTCGACGCGACCGCCATCAGGCAGCACCTCTCGTCTAGCTTGCAACGACAACTACGACACGTGCCGCTCGTAATCGTCATGCCGACCGTGGCGGCGTCCGAGAAGTACCTCGGTCTCGTCAAGCAGCAGTTGCCGAACAGCGTCGTGCCAGCGTTCCACGCCACGGCGATCGACCTCCTCGAGGCAGGCGACCCCGCCACGCTCGACGCTTACCGCACCGCCTACTTCACGATCACGTTCGGCGGCATGGTGCCCCGCGTTGACGCTGCCTTGAGGCGCCACGCCATTCAGAGCGACATCATCGGCCTGACGGCGCAACTGAGCGAGGCCGTCAAGAGGCAACTCAAGGCGCTTGCCCCGGAAGCGCGGCACGTCCTCGTCACGGAAGCCCGCAACGTCGGCAGCGCCCTCACCCTTCTCGCGCAGTACAGCCCGCTCGCAGTGCGCGAACTCCCCGTCCTAACCGAGCAATCAAGCCACGAGCAGTTCGCGCGCGAGGCGGCGACCACGCACATCTACACGTTCGGCGTCACCGCCCTACTCGACGAGCACGCCGTGCCACTTGACCAGAGACTGGAGTTGGAGTTCAGCCTCAGCGACGAAGCGGCGCACCAACTCAGCGCCCTGCTCGACCACTCGCGCCTCGGCGCCCCCGCCCAAGGAGACCAGAACCCATGATCACCGAACCACAGCGCTACATGCTCGTCGCCAAGGTGTACTCGTACCAGGATCGCCACCCAGACGCCGTGCGCGTCCTAAGTGACGGCATCGCCCGTCACCCCGACTCCGGACTGCTGTACCGCCACCGGGGGCACTTCAAGGTGTCCATCCGCGACTTCGCTGGCGCCATCGACGATTTCCGTACTTCCGTAGCGCTGCTCGCCGGCCAACCTGACGAGATCGAGTACTACCAGGCCGAGCTCATGCCCGAGATCGAGCGCCTCATCCTCGGTCGAGAGGCCGAACTCCTCGCGGAGACGACAGAGATCAACGGTCCGAACCTAGAGCGCCTGCGCGACGTGTACAAGGGCACCCTGCAGTCGAGCGCCTGGTACCACTACGGCCTAGCTCATTACCTGTTGGGCGAGTTCGACGAAGCTGCCCACAAGTACCGCAGGACCCTCGAACTCTGCGTCGACGACGACATGACCGTGGCCACCACCGACTGGCTTTACATGAGCCTCCGGCGCGCCGGACGCCACGACGAGGCCGCCGAGCTGCTCGCCGCAACGGACCTCGCCATGCACATCAACGAGCCGTCCTACTACCGGCGCATGGAGATGTACAAGGGCGTAACTAGTCCAGAAACCGTGCTTTCACCAACCGACGGCGACAAGAAGACCCTCGCCACGCAGGGCTACGGCGTTGGCAACTGGTACTACTACAACGGCAGGCAGGATGAGGCTCGCGCCGTATTCGAGCGCATCGTTGCCGTTGGGCATCGGGCCGCGTTTGGCACCATCGCCGCGGAGGTCGACCTCGCTCGGATCGGTGGTTGACCCCCCGATGCCAGTGAGAAGGCTCTACTGACCAGCAACTTCGCGTGCTAGTGTACGGGTAGGCTAGCACTCAACAGAATGCCCTGGAAGCACGCCACCTCGGAGGATCGTTTGCTTACCGACGCAGATCGCTACATATTGGCTGGCCGGCTAAAGAACTACCTAGGCAAGCCGGCCGAGGCAGTCGCCGTGTTCACGACCGGGCTCGAGCGCAACCCAGACGAGCCGAGGCTCCTGCGCCACCGCGGCCACCGTTACATCACCCTGCGCAACTTCTCTCAGGCCGTCGCGGACCTTGAGCGCGCCGCGAAACTAACGTCGGGCCAACCAGACGTCCACGAGTTCTTCCAGCCTGAAACCGAGGCGGATATATTCGCGCTAATACTCGGCAACGAAGCCGGCATTCCGTCACAGCAACTGCCGGTAACTCCGGAGACGATCGCCGCTACCAAAGGCTCTTACAAGAGCACCCTTCAGGTAAGCATCTACTACCACCTCGCGATTGCCCACTACTTGCAAGGGAACTTCGCGGAGGCGTTAGACAACTTCCGGCGTGGCGACTCGATGAGCATCGACGACGACATGAAGGTCGCGAACGCCGACTGGAGTTACATGTGCCTACGGCGCCTCGGCAAACAGGAAGAGGCAGAAGCAGCGATCGCTGCCTTTGACACCGAGTCCGTGGCCGTGAACCCCAGTGAGGACTTCTACCTCCAACGGCTGCGCATGTACCGCGGCGCCCTCTCGCCAAGTGACCTGCTAGCACGTCACTCCGAGGACCCGCTTGCTTTCGCTACTCAGGGTTACGGAGTGGCCAACTGGTACCTCTACAGCGGTCGGCAAGCGGAAGCGCGCACGCTCCTCTCCGAAGTCGTTGAGCGCGGCAACCGCCAGTGTTTCGCGTACATGGCTGCCGAAGTAGACCTCGCACGCCTGTGACGGCGCGCCGCCAAGATTAGTCCCACCCTCTCGCCGTTAGCGCGGCAGCGCGCTTAGGCCACCTACCCACCCCAGGAGGTAGTCGCATGAAGGTCGTCGTCAAGTTCACCCTCGCTGCGCTTGCACTGCTTACCAGCTTCGCTCTGGCTGCCGGCAATACGTTGGTCATCGGCATATACCAGGACGTGGCGCAGATGAACCCCATCCGCACCACTTCTGCCGCCAACCTTCGAACAGCGACGCAGATTGTCGAGAGCCTCTTCCGCTTGGACGGCCAGACCGGCGAACCGGTCCCGCACTTGGCCTCCGCTTGGACGCGCATTGATGACCTCACCGTCGAAGTGAGCCTCAAGGAGGGCATTTCCTTCACGAACGGTGAAC
>JBIQMD010000039.1:0-9322 GCA_044463725.1 Truepera radiovictrix | reverse complement strand
AGGCCACCAGCGAAGGAGTGTTCATGTACAGCATCGACCTCACCGGTAAAACCGGCCTAGTCATGGGAGTAGCCAATCAGCGGTCGCTAGCGTGGGCCATCGCCCAGCCGCTCGCCCAGGCAGGCGCCCGCCTCGCGTTCAGCTACCAAGCTGAGCGGTTGCGGCCAGCTCTCGACAAGCTGACCGAGGACCTGACCGACCCGCTGCTCCTCGAGTGCGATGTCGGTGACGACGCCGCCCTCGACCGCATGTTCGCGGCCGTCGGCGAGGAGTTCGGCAGGCTCGACTACCTGGTGCACGCCCTCGCGTTCGCCCCCGCCAACACGTTCTCCAGCCCGTTCGTCGAGACCTCGCGCCAGGACTGGCAGACCGCCATGGACGTCAGCGCCTACTCGCTCGTTGCCTCGACGAAGCGCGCCGCCGAACTGATGGGCCCAGGCGGCAGCGTCGTGACGTTGAGCTACTTGGCGGCCGAGCGCGTGGTGCCGCACTACAACATGATGGGCGTGGCCAAGGCCGCGCTCGAGGCCAGCGTCCGCTACCTCGGTTACGACCTCGGGCCGCGCGGCATCCGCGTGAACGCCATCAGCGCAGGCGCGGTACGCACCATCGCCGCGCGCTCCATCGCTGGCTTCGGTGACCTGTACACGCAAGCTGGCGAGATGTCGATGCTCAAGCGCAACATCACCCACGAGGAAGTCGGCGGCCTCGGCCTGTCGCTTCTCGTCGAGCAGCTAGGCGGCGGCATCACGGGCGAGACGGTTTACGTCGACGCCGGTTTTCACGCCATCGGGTTGTTCGTGCCGCCCAACCTGCAAGACCAGTACTGAACCGCGAAGCGTTGAAAACGGCCCCGGGGCTTGTGAACTACCTCCGGGGCCGGGCTATACTCGCGCCCATGACTTTCCTCCACCGTTGGACAGGGGCCCTTGGCCGATGGCGGCGCTACTAACGCGCTCCTGAAGCCCGCTGCGCCACAAGTGCGCGGCCGCACGTCATTGACCCCTAAGTCCACGAATGGAGAACACCACATGCAGCACGCTACCCGCACGGGCGCCATGCCTAGTTCGACGCTTCGCCCTACCCGCCCAGTGTTCCGCGAGGTCCTAGCCGACCTCGAGACCCCGCTTACCGTCTACCTCAAGCTCGCTGGTCACCCTTCGTTCCTCCTCGAGAGCGTCGAGCAGGGTGAACGGGTGGCGCGTTACTCGTTCATCGGCACGGGCCAGCGCATGCGCTTGGAGGCACGTGGCTCCACCGTCACCCTCACCAAACCGAGCGGCACGACGGCCTTCGAGTCGAGCGACCCGCTGCGCGTCCTGTGGGACGAGGTCGTGCGCGAGACGGAACCGGCCCCCGGCTTGCCCGCCTTCTGGTCCGGCGCGGTTGGGTACGCGGCGTACGACATCGTGCGCCAGTACGAGCGGCTGCCTGACGCCAACCCGGACACCATCGGGGCGCCAGACATGCTGTTCATCGAACCCGAGCTCGTCGTCGTGTTCGATCACCTCAAGCGCAGGCTGTTCATCACCGCGGCGGCGGTGGTCGGCGACGCTGCAGACACCGCCCGTGCGCAGGCCCTGGTTGACGCGGCATACGACCGCCTGCGGGGGCCGCTACCCGGGGTGCCAGGCGACCGCGCCGGGCGCCTAACCGAGTTCGAGGCGAGCGTTAGCCGCGAGGAGTACATGGCGGCCGTAGCGCGCGCCGTCGAGTACGTGCATGCGGGCGACGTGTTCCAGGTCGTGCCAAGCCTTCGCCTCTCGGCCGAGCTTGGCGCCCATCCGTTCGCCATCTACCGCGCACTGCGCACCGTCAACCCAAGCCCTTACCTCGGTTACCTGGACCTGGGCGGCGTAACCCTCGTCGCTAGTAGCCCGGAGAGCCTCGTGCGGTCTGACGGGTCGCGGGTCGAGACCTTACCGATCGCCGGCACGAGGCCGCGCGGCGCCGACGCGCAAGAGGACGATCGGCTAGCGCAGGAACTCCTTGCAGACGAGAAGGAGCGCGCCGAGCACGTCATGCTCGTCGACCTCGGCCGCAACGACCTCGGGCGTGTGAGCGCGGCCGGGAGCGTGAAGGTAACTGACCTCATGCGCGTGGAGCGCTACAGCCACGTCATGCACATCGTCTCGCAGGTGGAAGGCGTCCTGCAGGAGGGACGCACGCCGCTAGATGCCCTGTCGGCCACGCTGCCGATGGGCACGGCCTCCGGCGCCCCGAAAGTGCGCGCCATGGAGATCATCGACGAGCTCGAGACCGTTCGCCGCGGCCCGTACGCCGGCGCGTTCGGCTACCTCGCAGCTAGCGGCGCGATGGACATGGCCCTCACCCTCAGGACGATCGTCGTCAAGGACGGCCGCCTCCACCTGCAGGCCGGCGCAGGCGTCGTCGCCGACTCAGACCCGGCGACGGAGTGGCAGGAGTGCATGAACAAGCTCGCCGCATTGAGACGCGCGGTGGAGATGGCAACGGCGGGGCTCGCCTGATGCCAGCGCCACTGAAGCTGCTGGTGGTGGACAACTACGACTCGTTCACCTACAACCTCGTCCAGTACGCACTTGAACTTGGCGCAGAGGTCGTGGTGTGGCGCAACGACGCCTTCGACCTAGAGGCCGTTGCGGAACTGGCGCCCGATGCAGTGTTGATCTCGCCAGGACCGTGCACGCCAGCGGAAGCTGGCATGTCGCTCGCGCTCGTGCGTAACTTAGGCCCCACCTACCCGATGTTGGGCGTGTGCCTAGGCCACCAAGTGATAGGGGAGGCGTACGGTGGGCGCGCGGTGCGCGCCAAGCGCCTAGTCCACGGCAAGACCGCAGTCATCGCCAACGACGGAACCGGCGTGTTCGCTGGCCTGCCTGACCGCATCACGGCCACGCGCTACCATTCGCTGGTGGTTGAGGACCTGCCCGACGAGTTGGTAGCCAACGCCTGGACGACCGAGAGCGGCGCGGCAGAGACCGTCGTCATGGGCATACGCCACCGTGAACACCCCGTGTGGGGCGTTCAGTTCCACCCAGAGAGCATCCTCACGGAGCACGGCCACGGCATGCTGGCCAACTTCCTGCGCTTCGCAACTGAGCGCAAGGCGGAGGCAAGCCGGGAGTGACGAGTGCCGTACCCGGGATCTCGGTCATAGTGCCAACGCACAACCGCCGCACCCTCCTAGAGCGCAAACTCCGAGCCCTCGAGGGTGAGGAGGTCGCCTTCGAGGTGGTGGTCGTCGCCGATGCATGCAGCGACGACACGGAGCGGTTCCTGGCGCGCTTCCAACCGAGCTACCCGCTGTCTTGGGCGACCGCGCCAGGCAAGCACGCCGCGTATGCCCGCAACCAAGGCGCGCGCATGGCGCGCAGTGACGTGCTGCTCTTCAGTGACGACGACATGATCCCGAGGCCAGGATGGCTGGCCAAGAACCTCGCCCTGCACGAACTACCCGGCCGCGTTGGGGTCAGCCGCCAAGTGCTGCCACCGCACCTTGGGCGCGGCGCGACCCTCAACCGCGCCGCGGGGTGGTGGCAGGCGCCCGGCGGGTCGTTGAGCATGCGCGCTGACCTGTTCGCGGCCGTCGGTCGCTACGACGAGACGTTCTCGGGTTACGGGGGCGAGGACGCCGACCTCGGCTACCGCCTCAAGCAGGCGGGCGCGGACTTCAAGTTCTTGTCTGACGCGGTCGTCGAGCACTGGGACGAGCACTTCGACGCCGACTTGGAAGCCAAGGCGCGCTCCGCCGGAGCGGCTCACGTGCGGGTGTGGCGTAAGCACGCCACGCCAGAAGTTGCGTGGGCGTTGGGCGTTCACCCGCTGATGCTCGGGGCCAAGAGGGCGCTGCTTGCACCGCCGCTTGTGCTTTTGTGGGGCCGTGAACGCTACCGCTACGAGGTCGCGTACGCCCAGGGCGCCCGCGACGCCATCAACGGAAGGTGACCTGAAGCGATGAGCGAACTAGCGATAGGCAAGCTGCTCAACCAGATCTTCGAGGGTGAGACCCTAAGCCGCGCCGAGGCGCGCAGCGTGCTTGGCAGGCTCATGGACGGTCAGCTCTCGCAAGTGCAGGCCGCCGCGCTGTTGGCCGCCTTGCGCATGCGCGGCGAGACCGTCGACGAGATCACGGGTTTCGCCGAGGCCATGCGCCAGCGCGCCATCAAGGTGCCCGTGCGTCGCTCGGGCCCGTTGGTCGACACGTGCGGCACGGGCGGCACGGGCGTCGACACCATGAACATCAGCACGACGGCCATGTTCGTGGCTGCGGCGGGTGGCGCTCGCCTCGCTAAGCACGGCAACGTCGGCGTTACGCGTCAGTCTGGCTCGGCTAACGTCCTGCAGGAGCTGGGCGTCGACCTAGAGGCCAGCCCCGAGCGCCTGGCAGAGGGGGTCGAGGTGACCGGCATGGCGTTCGTGTACGCGCGGCGCTTTCACCCTGCCATGGGCTTCGTTGCGCCCATCAGGGCAGACTTGCAGGCGCGCACCATCTTCAACAATCTGGGACCGCTAACGAACCCGGCTGGCGCCGACCGGCAGCTGATGGGCGTTTACGACCCGCGGCTGACGGAGACACTCGCCAAGGTGCTGCGCGGCCTTGGCCTCACGCGTGCGCTCGTCGTGCATGGCGACGTCATCGACGACTTCACCGTCACCGGCCCAAGCAAGGTCACGGAGTTGGAGGCGGACGGCAACTTGCACACTTACGTCGTCACGCCGGAGCAAGTTGGTTTGGGACGTCACCGCCTCGAGGAGATCGCAGGCGGCGACCCTAAGACGAACGCGCGCCTGCTGCGGGCAGTACTAGCCAACGAGGCTGGCCCTGCCATGCGCGACGTAACCCTCTTCAACGCTGGCGCAGCCCTTTACCTCGCGGACAGGGCAGACAGCCTCGCAGGCGGGGTCGAACTGGCGCGCTCGGTGCTCGAGAGCGGCGCGGCGGCGCGCAAACTCGAGGAGTACCTGGCCTTCAACGCGCGCCCAGCGGCCTAGCCGCACATGGGCGCTCACGTGGCTTCCGCTTATACTCCGGGCGTTCGCGGCCGTTGCGAAGCCGGCACCGCCGCCTCGACCCGTGGAGGAATGTAGATGACTTTTGACCAGGACAAGGCCAACGTGGCTGACCGTTTCAAGGGCGGCGTGATCATGGACGTCGTGACCGCCGAGCAGGCGCGCATAGCGGAGGACGCGGGCGCCGTAGCGGTCATGGCCCTCGAGCGTGTGCCAGCCGACATCAGGGTGGAGGGCGGCGTCGCCCGCATGTCCGACCCGGGGCTGATCGAGAGCATCATCGATGCCGTCAGCGTCCCCGTCATGGCAAAGGTGCGTATCGGGCACTTCGTCGAGGCCCAGGTGTTGCTGGCGTTGGGCGTTGACTTCATCGACGAATCGGAGGTCCTCACCCCGGCAGACGAGGCTTACCACATCGACAAGCGCGCTTTCAGCGTGCCGTTCGTGTGCGGGGCCACGAACATCGGTGAGGCGCTAAGGCGCATCGGTGAGGGCGCCGCCATGATCCGCACGAAGGGCGAGGCAGGCACGGGCAACGTGGTTGAGGCAGTGCGCCACGCGCGCTCAGTGTTAGGTGAGGTGCGCGCGCTGCGGAGCATGCCACGCGAAGAACTGATGACCTACGCCAAGAATCACGGAGCTCCGTTCGACTTGGTCGAGTACGTGCACGAGCACGGCAAACTGCCAGTCCCGAACTTCGCGGCAGGCGGCATAGCCACGCCAGCAGACGCGGCGCTCATGATGCAGCTCGGCGTCGACGGCGTGTTCGTCGGCTCCGGCATCTTCAAGGCCGCTGCCAGCGAGACCGACAAGACCAAGCGTCACGCCGCCTGGTTGCGCCGAGCAGAGGCCATCGTCAAGGCCACCACCCACTTCGACGAGCCGGCTGTCATAGCCGAAGTGAGCAAGAACTTGGGCGACGCCATGGTCGGCATCAACATTGACACGCTCGCCGATTCCGACTTGCTAGCCAAACGCGGCTGGTGAAACCCAGGCCGCCTGGCGCCACCAGAGCACCGCTTGGTTGGCGCGGCGGCGTCGTGGGGCGGCCGACTCAACTCATGAGGTATTGCTAGCATGGTCGGCGTGAAGCTCGTACAAGGCCTGTTCTTGCTGCTACTCACGGGCGTGCTGTCGGTCGGTTCTCTGTTGGCATCATCCGGGCTCAAGTGGTCGCATGAGCTGCCGTCGCTCGAGAAACTGGACGCCCTCGAGTTCTCCGCCACCTCGCAGGTGTACGCGCGCGACGGCGACACGCGCATCGGCCTCATCGTCCCCGTCATGGGTGAGGGCCGCGAGTCGACCAACCGCATCCCCGTAAGCCTCGACGAGGTTTCGCCGGCCGCCCTGCAGGCCATAGTCGCGTACGAGGACGACCAGTTCTACCGTCACTACGGCATGGACATCGCCGCGTTCCTGCGCGCCGTTTACGAGGAGTTCCTTGGCGACTCTTCGCGTGGCGGCTCTACCATCACGACGCAGGTCATCAAGAACACGCTCCTTGAGGACATCCGCTCGGAGCGCTCGTTGGAGCGCAAGGTCAAGGAGATCATGTTGGCGCTCGAGCTAGAGCGGCGCCTAACGAAGCCGGAGATCTTGCAGCGTTACGTCAACATGGTGTTCTGGGGCGGGAACGTGTACGGCATCCGGTCGGCCGCCCAGACTTATTTCGGCAAGGACCCGATCGAGCTCAACTTGGCCGAGGGCCTCTACCTCGCCCGCCTGATTCCCGCGCCTAACGCGCGCCACGACGACTTCGCCACCACGCGCCGCAGCATGCGCGAGGTGCTTGACAAGATGGTGCGGCAGGGGACGATCAGCTCCGAGATGGCCGATCGCGCCTGGCGTTACCCTCTCGAGCCGCTCGGTTGGAACGTGGCGTACGACGACAAAGGCAACATCGTCACCGCTGAGCGCACCGGCGTCGAGGTCGTCGTGCAGTCGAGCATCAGCTCCGACCTCTCACGCGCCGTACTGATCGCCGTGCGCAACTGGCTGACGGAGACTTACGGCGAGAGCGTCGTCTTCGGCAGGGGCGGGTTGCGCGTCGTCACCACCATCGACGTGCAGGCGCAGGTGGCGGCCAACCAGGCCAGCCTCAACGCCGAGATACCGCCGGGGGCGCAGATGGCCATCGTAGGTATCGACCCGAGCACGGGCGCGGTACTAGCCATGGTGGGCCAGAAGCTAAGGCCAGACGCCCCGGCTGGCGAGTTCAACCGCGCCACTCAAGCGCTGCGGCAGCCCGGTAGTTCCTTCAAGCCGATCGTGTTCGCCACCGCCATCGAGCAGGGCGCCATGAACCAGGCAACCATCTTGGTCGATGAACCCACCGAGTTCTTGGTCCGCGGCCAGGCGCCGTACGAGCCGAGAAACCACGACAAGCAGTTCGACGGTTACCAGACCATCAGGGCGTCGCTGAACCGCAGCCGTAATATCCCCGCCGTCAAGGCGCTGGAGGCCGCTAGTGCGGAGGCCGTGGCAGAGAAGTCTCGTGAGCTTGGCTACGACGTCGCGCCCTACTACTCCCTCGCGCTCGGCACGTTCGAGGCAACGCCACTGCAGCACACCGCGGCGATGGCCGCGTTCGCTAGTGGCGGGATCTACACGGAGCCGTACTTCATCGAGCGCGTAGAGGACGCTGACGGAAACGTGCTCTACCAGGCGGCCCCGCGTACGGCGCGCGTCTGGAGCGAAGAGACCGCCTACATCATGCTAGACATGATGCACGGCAACGTCGTCGATAGAGAGCCGGCATACGGCCTCTCGAACCGCGCCGTCATCCCTGGCCGCTGGGTGGCGGGCAAGACCGGCACGACCAACGACGAGGTCGACATCTGGTTCGTTGGCATGACACCCGGGATGGTGGCTTCCGTGTGGATCGGCAACGACAACTCGTCTAGCCTCCCTGGCAGCATGACCTTGTCAAACGGTGGCAGCGATCAGGTGAACAGCTCGCGCCAGCCCATCTACGTCTGGAACGACTTCGTCGAGGCAGCCCTGCGGGGCAGGCCAGCCGCGCCAGAAGGCTTCCCCGTACCGCCAGGGATTGCCTTTCATACCCTCGACCTCAAGACGGGCGCGGTCGACTCAGGTGGCGTACGCGCCGCCTTCCGCGACACCGACCAGCTTTCGAGCACGGGCGTCGGTGGGGCAGTGAAGATCAAGCTTCCGATAGACACAGCCACGGGCCTTCGCGCCAGTGTCGATACGCCGGTCGACCGCCTGCAGATCATAGAAGTCGACCCGGCCGACGTAGCGAAGTACTTGGGAGGTAGCTGATGGCCACCGCCTTGGAGAACGAGACGTTGACGGCGGTGGCTGGCATCTCGGTTGGGCACTTCACCGACCTCGCGGCGCGCACCGGATGCACGGTCGTGCTCACACCGGAAGGGTGCATCGCTTCGGGCGTTGCCCTCGGGCCAGCACCAGGCACGCGCGAGTACGTGCTGTTGCAGCCAGACAAGACCGTGCCTGGGGTAGACGCTGTCGTCCTCACGGGAGGAAGCGCCTTCGGTTTGGCCGCGGCCGACGGTGTCATGTCGTGGCTCGAGGAGCAGGGTCGCGGTTTCGACACCGGCGTTGCCCGCGTGCCGATCGTCCCCGCCGCCGTGCTGTTCGACCTGGCTGTCGGTTCTGCCTCGGTGCGGCCGGATGCGGCCGCTGGCCGCGCTGCCGCCGCTGCCGCCTCGAGCGCACCAGTAACGCAGGGCCGCGTTGGCGCGGGTACCGGCGCAACGGTCGGCAAACTGCGCGGCCCTGAGCTGGCTAGCGCCAGCGGCCTCGGCAGTCACGCCGTCAAGATCGGTGGGGCGGTCGTCGCCGCCATCGGCATCAGTAACGCCGTCGGCAACGTCGTCGACCCGAACACGGGCCAGCTCGTGGCTGGGTTGGCAGAGACGGTCGGCTTGGCGGCTGCTGAGGGGTTCGCGGCCATGCCGGGCACCAACACCACACTGGTGTTGGTGGCAACGGACGCGCCGATCACCAAAGCGCAAGCGAACGCCTTGGCAACGAGCGCGCACATCGGCATTGCCCGCATCACGCGCCCGTCGCACACCGTTTTCGATGGCGACACCGCCTTCGTCGTCTCGACGGGCGCGGGTCCAGAAGTGCCGCTTGCCGCACTATCGATCGCCGTGCAGGAAGTCGTTGCAGCTGCGCTACTCAAGGGCGTGGCGGCGGGCGGCGCGAGCGACACTAAACACTAGGGAGTCAGAACAACGTGAGCAACCTTTACCACCTGTCCGCTGGCCAGGCCGCCCCTGAACTGGTAGACGCCATCATCGAAGTGCCAGGCGGTTCCTCCAACAAGTACGAGTACGACCCC
>JBIQMD010000038.1:0-9340 GCA_044463725.1 Truepera radiovictrix | reverse complement strand
CTTGGCGTGAACGAGATCATCACGACTCTCATGTTCAATTACGTCGCGCTTTACGTCGTGAGGTGGCTGATCAACGGGCCGTGGCGCGGCAAGTCCGTGACCGGCTTCAGTTACTCTGACCGCTTCGCCCGCGAGACCTACCTGCCGGTGGTTGACGGCACGCGCGTGCACATCCCGACGCTCGTCATCGGCATCGTGCTTGCCGTCGGCATCTCGCTACTGCTGCGTTACACGCGCCTCGGGTTCTCCATCAGGCTCATGGGAGAGGCGCCAGCGGCCGCGCGCTACGCGGGCGTCAGGCTCCTCCCCACCACGCTTGCGCTCGCTGCGCTCGCGGCTGGCGCGGCTGGCTTGGCTGGGGCGGGAGAAGTGGCTGGCATCCACCACCGGTTGATCGAGCCGTCCAGCATCTCGATGGGTTACGGCTACACGGCCATCCTCGTCGCGCTCCTCGCACGCGGCCGCGCCTGGGCCACTCTCATAACGGCGCCGCTGCTCGGTTGGGTGCTGGCGGCGGGTGACGTCATGAAAGTCAGCCTGCAGCTTCCGTTCCAACTCACGGACGTGTTCACTGGCTTCACGTTACTCCTACTCGTGGCGGCGGAGCCTCTCCTCACTCACCGCCCGGTACTCGTGAGGCGCCAACCGCAACCCGCCGCGGCGCACCGCGCAGTTGCCCCAGGCGCGGAAGATCGCAGAGAGGGCGCATAAGTGGAACTCGAACTCTTGACCACCACCCTTGCGCGCGCCCTGGCGTTCGGCACCCCGCTGCTGCTCGCGGCGCTCGGCGAGATCGTCGTTGAACGCGCCGGGGTCGTCAACCTTGGGGTCGAAGGCATGATGATGCTCGGCGCCGTCGCAGGCTTCGTCGTTGCCGCAACCAGCGGCTCGTTGCTGCTCGCCCTCGCGGCCGCCGTCCTGATCGGCGCGTTGGTCGCAAGTCTGCACGCCGTGTTAGCTGTCGTGCTCCTAGCCAACCAGTTCATCAGCGGCCTTGCGCTCACCGTCGGGGGAGTAGGCCTTGCGAACTTGATCGGCAAGGCGTGGGTAGGCAAGCCACTGGCCGCGCCGATGGCCATCGTCGACGTGCCGTTGCTGGCAGATGTTCCTCTGCTTGGCGCCGCGTTCTTCAAGGGGCAGTACCCGCTCACTTACGCCGCATTGATCATCGCTGGCATCATCTGGCTCGTGCTGTTTCGCACGCGCCTTGGCCTTACCTTGCGCACCGTCGGCGAGTCGCCTACCGCCGCAGACACGGCCGGCACCAACGTGCGCTTGGTGCGCTTCCTCGCCGTCGTCTTCGGGGGCGGCCTCGCGGGCCTGGGTGGCGCCTACTTGTCGCTCGCCTACCGCCCTGCTTGGGGCGAGAACATCACCAACGGCATGGGCTGGATCGCGCTTGGGCTCACCATCCTCGCCCTCTGGCACCCGCTCAAGGCCGTGCCTGCCGCGCTCCTGTTCGGCGCCTTCTTCACCCTTTCCTTCAGGCTGCAGAACGTCTTGCCGCCCGAACTACTCACCTTGCTCCCTTACCTAGTGACGGTACTGGCCCTGACCCTCATCGCCTGGCGCGGTGGGCGTGGCGCCGTCGGCGCCCCAGAGGCCCTCGGGACGCCGTACCGCCGAGGGGAGCGCGAATGATAGGCCATACCCGCAGACGACCGGTCTGCGGTGGGCGAGGCTGGCCAAGTGCCAGCCTTGGATCGTACGGCGCGTCGTTACCGGGTATCGAGAGCCTCGGCCGGCGCGACCTCGGAGGTCGCAGAATGCGTTTCACCCGTCACATCGCCGTCTTGGCACTCCTCACCCTGTTCGGCGGCGCCATGGCCCAGATCGCCGAGAGCGACGTCAAAGCCTGTTGGCTCTACGTCGGTCCCGTTGGCGATTATGGCTTCTCGTACGCCCACGACCTAGGCAGGCTCGTAACGGTCGAGGACCTGCCAGCCATCAGCACCGCTTACGTCGAGTCAGTGGCTGAAGCTGACGTGGAAGCCACCGTCGACCAACTCGTTGCGGACGGCTGCAACGTCATCTTCGGCACCTCGTTCGGGTTCGGCGACGGCCTTCTCGCGGCGGCGGAGCGCTACCCAGACGTCATCTTTGGCCACGCCACGGGCGTTGAACGCGCCCCGAACCTCCTCACCTACATGGCCGACTTCTACCAGGTCTACTATGTGAACGGCCTCATCGCTGGTGCGCTCAGCGAGACCGGCAAAGTCGGGTACATCGGCGCGTTCCCCATCCCGGAAGTGAAGCGCCACATCAACGCCTTCGCGCTCGGCGTCGCGGCCGTCGACCCAGAAGCTACGGTCATGGTCCGCTGGCTTTACAACTGGTTCGATCCGGCCGGCGCCAAGGAAGCAACGGAGGCGCTCATCGCAGACGGCGCAGACGTCTTCGGCTTCACGGAAGACACCCCCACCGTTGCCCAAACGGCCGCACAGCGCGGCTTCCCGAGCTTCTCCCACTACGCTTCGATGCTGCAGTACGCGCCCGATACCATCGCCTCCGGCCAGCTCGTTCACTGGGGCGCACTCACGACCGACATCCTCCAGCGCGTCATCGACGGCAGCTACCGGGCGGACAACCTCGCCGACGTCGACTACTTCTGGCTCCTCGCAGAGGGCGCGGTCGAAGTCGGCGCCGAGCCTGGCATGGTCGTCAACCCCACGTATGTCGACGCCCTCAAGGCGAAGGCCGTCACGACGCCTGACCTAGGCACCATCTCCGTCTACGACCTCGTCATGCGGCGCATCGAGCAGATGTCGGCAACACCGGTGGCGTTCGAGCCGTTCACGGGGCCGCTAAGCGACCGCCTCGGCAATGTGCAGTATGAGGAGGGCGAATCTGCCACCGTCCTCGAGCTCCTCGGCATACAGTGGGCGGCTGGCAACGTTGAAGGCCCCTGGGAGGGCGAGCGCTAAGTGACGTTCGCGGTTTCGCGCTAGCCGCGAGCCGATCCTAAGTGACTGGCGGGCGGTCCACGTTCAGGCGTGGGCCGCCCGCTCTTTCAGAAGGCCCGCTTGAAGGGCCACACTTCGTACTTCACCCACACGCCACCCTTGGTGTACGGGTCGTTCTCGACGTAGGCCCGCGCCTCTGCCTCGTCGGCAGCCTCGATAACGATGGCGGAGCCGATCATGGCGCCGGCTTCGCTCAGTATGGCGCCGCCAAAGGGCAGGCGCCCCTGCTCGTTGCGTGGCCTCGCTTCCTCGAGGTGAGAGGGCCTCGCTGCAGCGCGCCGAGCCGGGGCGCCAGCATCCGTGCCGTCGAAAGCCACTATCAGGTAGAGCATCTCTTCGCCTCCACTACCGGGCCCGCCATGACCTTCAGCGGCTGGGCAGGGCCGGTGCCCGCGTGAGCCGCGGGTTCGCCTGCTGGAGGTTACCGCGTGACGCAGCCGACCCTCCGCGGCTCCGGCCTCACGTCGCAGGGTCGGATGCGCCAGGAGGCCCGTCCTGCTGGGACTTCGTGAAGGTAGTGGCCTTTACCGCTTCTGTACGCTCTGTTACACTTCGCCAACTTCGTCCGTTCGGTTGAACGCCGCACCAGGCCACGCGCACGCGATAGCAGCAGGGCAGGGCCTGGATGGAGAGCGCGCATACCGCCGGACACGGCGCCCGTGCCACGCGGGTGCTCGGGAGGAGAGAGAAGTGCGTCTACGTCGTATCTCGCTAGCGGCACTCAGTGCCTTCATCATTTGGGGCAGTGCGGTGGCGGCCGGCACCCTCAACTACCCGGTGGACGCCGACCCGGAACACCTCGACGCCTGGCGTTCAACGACGACCGCCACTCGTCGGGTGCTCGTCAACATCTACGAGGGCCTCACGACCTTCGCCGGCGACAGCGGAGAGGTCATCCCCGCACTCGCAGAGTCATGGGACATCAGTGAGGACGGCCTCACCTACACCTTCCACCTGCGTCACGGCGTCAACTTCCAGGAAGCGGAGGGCGTGACTTACGCCGACCGCGAGATGAAGGCGGACGACGTCGAGTGGTCTCTACTGCGTTACCTAACCGAAGACACCGCCATCTCCGAGCACCCCGAGTACTTGCAGGCGCTCAGCGGCTCGGCGGCGTTCCTAGCTGGCGAGACGGACACGGTAGCCGGCTTCAGGATCGTCGACGACTACACCGTCGAGATGACGCTTGACGCCCCCAACCACCGCTTCCTCGCCGACCTCGTCAACGCTTACGTCGTGCCGCGCGAGGCGCTAGATGCCCTCGGCTCGTCGCTGAGCAACAAGCCAGTCGGCACGGGACCGTTCCTCTTCGAGCGCTGGACGCGCGACGACCAGCTCGTGCTCAAGGCCAACCCCGACTACTGGGAGGGTGCGCCCAGCCTCGACGGGGTGGTGTTCTACAACGTGCCTGACGCCACCACCGGCATGCTGCAGTACCGTCAGGGCGAGCTCGACCTGCTCCTTGCATTCCCGGAAGGCCAGCTCGAGTCGATCAAGCGGGAGTACTCCGCCGATTACCACGAGGCCGCCGGCCTCAACGTGCGCTACTGGGGCTTCAAGATGACGGAGCCACCGTTCAAGGACAACGTCAAGCTGCGTCAAGCGTTCAACTACGCCGTCGACCGTGACCTCATCTGGAACGTCCTCATGGAAGGCGCCCGCGTGCCGGGCGACCTCGGCGTGCTCCCACCAGACATGCCAGCGGCCAACGTAGCTGGCTACCCGTACGACCCCGAACTGGCCAAGGCCGCGCTCGCCGAGGCGGGTTACCCGGGCGGCGTCGGACTCGAGCCCATCACCCTCTACTACTTCGCATCCGACTCGGACGCCCCGCACGTGGCGCTGCAGGACATGCTCGCGCAGATTGGCGTGAGCATCATCTTGCAGAAGGAAGACAACAGCACCTACTGGACCCACGTCGGTGAACCGGACGTGGTGTTCTTCCTGTCCGGCTGGAGCGCGGACTTCGCCGACCCGAGCGAGGTCCTCGACTTCCTCTTCGCGCACGCCCGCGATGACACCAAGTACGACAACCCCGAAGTGAACGCGCTCCTCGATCAGGCCCGCGCCACGAGCGACCCTGACGCCCGTAACGCCATCTACCTCCAGGCGCACGAGTTGATCATGGCCGACGCCCCGTGGATCGTTTCGGGTTACTCCAAGATCTCGTACCTGCTCAAGCCCAACATCACCGACTTCCAGGTCTCTGCGGCAGGCACCTACCGCACGCCGCTGAAGTACGTCAAGAAGCAGTAAGTCCGTTGTTCCGCCGCCCCCACGCCAAGCGCGGGGGCGGCCCATTATCTTTCGCAAAGCCATCTAGCTTGAGAGGACTCGGCCCACTTGTTCCAGTACGTTCTGCGCCGCGCGCTCTGGGCCATCCCTACCCTCCTCGGCGTCTTCACCATCATCTTCCTGTTGACTTATCTGATGCCAGGCGATCCGGTAAGGGCCGTCATGGGCGAGCAGTACAAGCGCGCTGACCCAGCCACCATCGAGCGCGTGAGGGCCTCGCTCGGCCTCAACGACCCCTGGTACACGCAGTACGGTCGCTTCCTCCTCCGCACTGCAACGGGCGACCTGGGCAAGAGCTACGTCCTCGACGAGCAGGTCATCGACATCATCGGTTACCGCTTCCCGCGCACGTTGCAGCTCATGTCCGCCGCCCTGCTAGTTGCCATCCTCATCGGCATCCCGTCGGGCATATTGGCGGCTCGTTACCAGTACTCGTGGATCGATCACACCCTCATGCTGGTCGCGCTGCTAGGCGTTGCCATGCCCGTCTTCTGGCAGGCGGTGCTAGCCAAGATCTTCTTGACGCAGGACACGTACGGCGTGGCGTTATTCCCCGTCGCGGGTTACGGCGGCGGGAACATCTACTACCTCATCCTGCCTTCGCTCGTGCTGGGTACGCACCTCTCGGCGACCATCGCGCGCGTCATGCGCTCTTCACTACTCGAGGAGCGCCGCAAGGACTACTCGCGTACGGCCCGCGCGAAGGGTTTCACCGAGACCAGCGTCATCTTCAAGCACGAGCTGCGCAACGCACTCATCCCGGTCGTCACCATCATCGGCCTCGACGTCGGTTACTTGCTCGGCGGGTCGGTAGTAACCGAGACGGTCTTCAACTGGCCTGGGCTGGGGCGCGCGGTGGTTACCGCCATCTCGCGCCGCGACGCTCCCGTGATCATCGGAACCCTCGTGTTCGGGGCGCTCCTGTTCGTGGCGGTCAACATCGTGATCGACATCCTGTACGGCATCATCAACCCGCAGATCAGGTACGCGTGACGGGCACCCGAGGGCGCCAGCGCGTTGCGTTCCTGCGGTCGCGCAGGGTGCGGGCATTCGCTCGTCACCGGCTTGGGCTCGTTGGCCTCGTCATCGTCGTCATCTTCACGCTGGTTGCCGTTTTCGCTCCGCAGGTCGCGCCTTACGACCCGACGACGCAGCGCATCGCGACGGCGCGCCTGGTGCCGCCTTCGGCCGAGTTCTGGTTCGGCACTGACGAGCTAGGCCGGGACCTCTTCTCGCGCATCGTCTACGGCGCGCGCATCAGCATGCGCATCGGCCTCATCGCCGAGGGCATCGCGCTGCTCATCGGTATCACGCTCGGCGCTATCGCCGGCTTCTTCGGCGGGTGGGTGGACAACCTCATCATGCGCGTCACCGACGTGTTCTTCGCCATCCCTGGCCTGCTCTTCTTGATCGTCATCGTGGCGATCTTCGGCTCTGGCGCCACCACCATCTTCTTGGCTCTCGGGCTCATCAGTTGGCCGGGCGAGGCGCGGGTGATGCGCTCGGAGGTGCTGCGCGTCAGGGAGCGTGAGTACGTCACCGCGGCGAAGGCGCTGGGGCTGCGCGACGTTGGCGTGATTCTGAGGCACATCATGCCTAACGCGCTCGCCTCGATGATCGTCATCGGCTCGTTAGGGGTGGCTGGCGCCATCCTGTCCGAGGCCACGCTGTCGTTCCTCGGCCTCGGCATCCAGGAGCCACTTGCTAGCTGGGGGACGATGATCAACCGCGGTCAGCAGTTCATCTTCAGCGCCTGGTGGTACTCCGTGTTCCCAGGCGCCGTGATCATGATCGTGGTGTTGGGCTTCAATTTCCTAGGCGACGCGGCGCGCGACGCCCTAGCAGTGGAGGAGGGGCGGTGACATGCGGTCAGTAGTCAGGCCTAGCGCTGGGTGGCTCGAGCGCTTCGACGCCTTCGCGGCGGAGTTCCATGCGCGTCACGACGTGCCGGGTGGGGCAGTTGCCATCGTCAAGGATGGCGTCAACGTTTACGAGCGCGCGTTCGGCTACCGCGACCTTGAGCAGCAGCTGGCAGTAGCGCCGGACACGCTGTTCGGCATCGCGTCCCTCACGAAATCGTTCACGGCGCTTACCCTGTTGGTGCTCGAGGCGCGGGGGCTGCTCAGCCTGCATGACCCCGTGGCGCGCCACCTGCCTGGTTTCGCTTATCCGGGGCTCGGGGCAAGCGGACCGGTGCGGCTCTGGCACCTTGCCAGCCACACGAGCGGCTTGCCGCCACTGCGGGGTCTCGATTACGCCATCCAACCGAGCCAAGTAGGCGATCCGGCCGCGGAGTTCAGCGACCGCGACTATACGAACTCTCCTGCTGTGGACGATTACCCCGCCCTGCTCGCCTACCTGGCGAAGGGCGAGCGCGTTGGTCTGGCAGGGCCTGGCAGCGTAGTGAGTTACTCGAACGAGGGCTTCGCTGTGCTTGGAGCTGTGATCGAGGCGGCCACTGGCGAGAGTTACCCGGCCGTGGTGGCGCGCGAGGTCCTAGGGCCACTCGGTCTAGGTGGGGCTGGTTTCCTCACGGAGGAGCTGCGGGCCACTGGCAGGTTGACGGAACTGTACACGAGCAGCCCAACCGGTCAGGTCATTCACTCACCCAACTGGGAGGAGGCGCCTGCCTACCTCGCCACGGGGTTCATGAAGGCTAGTGTGCGCGACCTGGCCGCATACTTGCGTTACCTGCTGTGGCCAGAAGACGGGCGCTTGGCAGTCGCTGCGGCGGAGCTGAGTGAGCTGTTCGCCCCGCGGGCGTGGGCAGAGCATCGGACGGCGTACGGATTGGGTTGGATGTTACGTGACGGCTTCAACGGCCTGAGCCTGTGGCGGCACGGCGGCTCACTCAAGGGGGTGTCGTCGCACCTGGGTGGCGTGCCCGACCTCGGGTTAGGGGTCGTCGTCCTCGCAAACCTCGACGAGGTGCCGGTCAAGCGCTTGTGGTACGCAGCCGTGAACGCCTACCTCGGGCTTCCGCTCGAGCGATCGGCCTTCGAGGTTGCCTCGACGAACCTCGGCAACGAGGCCGTCGAGAAGTTGGGCGGCGTCTACTCCTCTGGTGAGCCGTGGGGGCGTCTTGAGCTGGTGGCGGACGGCGACCGTCTCCTCGCGCTGGTTGGCGAGCACGCGACGCCGAACGGTCACGTTGCGCTGTTGTCGGAGGGTGAGTTCGTGTTGGTAGACGAGAGCGGAGCTTGGGAGAGCGGTCGGTTCGTCTACTCGGCTGCTGGCGTGCGACCTGTTGCCGTGCAGTACGGCATGCGTTGGTACGATAAGCGGCCGTACGAGGCGGCGAGGGAAGGCTCCTGAGCCCGCGGTAAAGTTGATACGACCACGCTCATATCTGTTGACAACGCCACGGCCGCGCAGCTATACTTCTGCCTAGTGACGAGCCTGCGCCCCATCCGCTCAAGTTTCCTACATGATCGCGGGCGCGTGTGCTGCGGGAGCATCATCCCGACGCAAGCGCGAGCGGGTCAGGCCCGTACCCAACCTAAGGAGCCGGACATATGGCAAAAGCGGTAGGCATTGACCTAGGCACCACCAACAGCGTCATCGCAGTAATGGAAGGCGGCGAGCCCGTAGTGCTCGTAAACGCAGAAGGCAACCGCACGACTCCATCCGTCGTGGCCTTCAAGGGCGAGCAGCGCCTCGTAGGGCAAGTGGCAAAGCGTCAGGCGGTGCTCAACCCCAAGGGCACCATGTTCGAGATCAAGCGCTACATCGGTCGCACCTGGGACGAGATCAAGCACGAAGCCGAACGCGCCCCGTACGAAGTCGTGCGCGGTGACGACGGCGGCGTGCGCTTCGTCGTAGAAGGTACGCAGTACACCCCAGAGGAAGTCTCTGCGATGGTCCTGCGCAAGCTCGTGACCGACGCAAGCGAGCGCCTCGGCGAGACCATCACCAAAGCAGTGATCACGGTCCCCGCCTACTTCAACAACTCGCAGCGTGAGGCAACCCAGAACGCTGGCCGCATCGCTGGGCTCGAAGTCTTGCGCATCGTCAACGAACCAACGGCCGCGGCCCTCGCGTACGGCCTCGAGAAGAAGGGCAACGAGACGGTCCTCGTCTTC
>JBIQMD010000037.1:0-9404 GCA_044463725.1 Truepera radiovictrix | reverse complement strand
CGATGACGGCGTACGGGCGCCGGCCGTAATCGGGGCTGGTCACCTCCTCGCGTTGGTCGGATGTGAGCATGCCGTCGCCGACGATCAGGCTCGGGCTGAGTGGGTCGTTAGGGTCGGCCGGCAGGCTGCTCAGGTAGTCGGCGAGGGTCATCAGGCGCGCCTCATGGCGTCCGCCATCGCTTCCTGCGTGCGGTCGTCCATCATGGTCTCCCACATAGGAGCGCGTCCGCCTGAAATGCGCCTGGGCGTGCCGGGCTGATTCGGGTTCGTGGACGGCGGCGAGAACTCGAGGCCCAGAAGCTTGCCCATATCGTCCTCGATGACCACCTGGGCGCCCGTGTCCGTCAGGACGCTGGTGACGCCGGCAGCGAGGTCGCCGGACTGCGTGACGGGCATTTGCCCTTCAGCCGAGCTGCGGTTGGGTAGGCGCGGGTAGTGCACGCCCGTGCCGTGACTCCCGCTGGAGAGGTTCTGCTGCAGGATATCCGCGCCCTCACTGGCGGCCGCACCCAGTAGTTGCTTGTGCCGGGCGGTCATGAGCGCACCTAGTTGCGGGTTGAGGTGGACGCTCACGGGATCTCGTCCGTTCGCCAGCTGAACACGAGCTTGTCGCCGTACCGGTCCCGCCAGTGGTCGGTGATGGCGCCTTGGTACGCCTCGAGGCGCAGGGCGCCGGTCCGGCCGGCCCACACGAGGAGGGCTTCCACTCCCGCGCGGAGGTGCTCAGGGGTGCGCAGCGGCTCAACCAAGCGGCCCTCTAGGAGGGTGACGCCTTTGGTGAGGCCGAGTTGCTCCTTGAGCTGCGCGACCCTGGCGGCGCTGGTGACCTGCCTGAACGCGACCTGCACGGTCGTCTCCCGGTTGGTGCCGGGGCTGAACACGAGCGTGTGGAGGTTCCGGTGGCGAGCGGATAGGCTGCTCACTTTGCCTTGCGCTTGGTGGCGCTCCTACCGCCGCCCGCTGCTTGGGATCTAGCGGCGCGAGTAGACGGTGCAGGTTCGGTCACGCGCTCCACGTTCGCTGCGGGAGTTTGAGACCAACCGCCTGTAGCCAGTAGGTCATTGACCAGTTCGTCGGGCACGGTGTGAGTTACGCCGTGGCGGACGTGACCAACGCCTGCCACTGTGGCCGTGGGTCCCGTTCGGATCAGTTGCGCCATACGGAGTCTCCTTCCCATGCTGTAAGGGCGGGTCTGCCACTGCCGGTGAGAGCGTCTGCCGTGCTCCGCCATGCGGCTGCCTGCTGCTGCCAATGCTTCAGTTGGGCGTCCGAGTAAGCCTCGGTTACGTCGTCTGCGGATACGCGTGCAGGGCGCGTCATTACCATGTCGACAAGCGTCTCGAACCCCCGCGCGTAAACCTGCGCCTCTACCGCCTGGTCAGAGCCACTTGCAGCACTGAGCCAGGCGGCGAGGAGCGTATTGAGGTCGTGCGGCTCGAACCAACTAGGGTCAAGCCGCCCACCGTTCTGGATGAGGAAGTCACTGGCCGTCACGGGATTACCCCCGTTCAGGCGCTCTTGACTTCGATGACGCTGTCCGCGTCCGTGACCTTCGCGGCGACCGCGTCCACGATCTTCACGGCTTCGGTCATGTTCTCGAAGCTGCCGAGGTCGCGCGCGTCCGTGTCGGGCAGCTTGAAGACGAGGCGAGCGCCGCCGGTGAAGCCGTCGAGGGAGGCGAACTCTAACCAACCGGCGATGTTCGCTTCGTGAGCGAGCCAGTTATTGATGGTGTCGAGCGGGGTGCCGACGCCGAGTTGACGCTCGAGGTTCACGGCGAAGCCCTGCACGGGGTTCGCTACGGTCGGGGTGGCGGGGATGACGGGCTGCCTGCTGGTCGCCTGGGCGGTGGCGAGCCACTTGGGCGGCACAGTTACCGCGCCGAAGACGCGGTTGTCGCTCGCGAGGGTGGCCGTTGCCCACTCGATGTTGGCGACGGTCGGGCCGCCCGCTGCGGCTGTGCCGCCGCTCGGCTGCACGCCGGACGGGGTGGCTTCGCTCAACGCGGCGGCGATGGCGGCGAGGAGCACCTGGATGCGGTTCCGGGTAGCGCGCCGGCCGAGCTCGCGGACGTCCTCAAGGAACGTGCCGAGGTCGTCGTTCTGGCGGGCTTCCCACGTCCAGCCGGTCGCCACGCTGTACGGGAGGACCGAGTACGCGTCTGTGGTGCGCTCGATCTTGTCGTACGTGACGTTGGTGCCTTCCGGCGTGGGGTAGAGGCCCTTTTGGGTCTCGACGTTGCTGATGCCGTGGATGGCGCGGAAGTCGGTGGCGGTGCGCTTGAATGCGCCGTCGAGGAGCGGGCTGATGAGCCATTCGTCCTGCCGGTCGGCGCGGGTGACGATGTCGCGCGCGCGGCCGGTGATGGCGGGCAGGTCGAGGGTGGTGGTGATGCTCTCACGCGCCAGGGCGTTGGTGAGGGTGTTCAGGTCGGGCGCGGAGCGCTCGAACACGCGGCGGGTGGCCACGTCAGCGCCACGAACATCATCCTTCGCCTGCGCGACGACCTTCTGCCCGAACTGACCCTCAAGGAACGCCAGGGTGGCGTGCTCGAATATGGTGACGAGCCCCGCGGTGGCGGCCTGCCGTTCGGTGAGCTTGCCTTGCGCCGCTAGGCGGTCGTAGACGCGCTCAATCTCAGAGAACCTCATGCTTTGGCTCCTTACTCTGCGGTCGGCGCGACGCTGCCGGCGCTGCCGAGGTAGACGAAGGCGTTCCCGGAGGCGGGCGCGCGGCCGGGGATCGACACTGCGTGCCCGATGTGGAAGACGCCGGCGGAGTGCTTACCGTTGGTGGTGCCGTACGCAGGCGGAGTGCTTGACGCGAGCGTGACGAACACGGGGTCGCCCGCGCTTGCGGTGACGTTCAGCTCAACCACGGCTTCGGTTGGGGCCAGCCTGACGGTGGCCTGCCCGACGGCTAGGCCAACAGCGGCCTCGGTGGCGGTGGCGATGTCGGTGACGAAGTACCCGATCAGGGCCTTGCCGACTGCCGGGTAGATGGGCGCGACGTCGCCAGCTGCGGCTTCGACGGCGTTGCCGGTGGGCGTGACGGCCAGGCTGACGCCGCCGCCAACATTTCCGGAGATCCAGTTCTTGCTCATGCGTTCACTCCGATCTTGGCCCGGGCTTCCGCCAGGGCGTCCGTGACGGGTTCACCGTCAGTCGGGATGTGGTTGTTACCGTTCCCGCCCGAGCTGTTGAAGGCTTCGGCGAGGGCCTTGACGGCCTCACGCGCGGCCTCGTGCGTGTCGGCGGTGAGGGCGGCGGTGCTGAGGGCCTTACGCACGGCGTCGGGCACCTGACGGCCTGCGAGGGCTTCGGTGACGATGCCGGCGCGTTCAGCGGCCACTAGGGCGGCTTCGAGCTTGTCGCGCGCCTCCGTGGCCTCCGTGGCGGTTTTCTCGGCGGCCTCGCGGGCTGCCTTCTCTTCCGCCAACTGGGTTTCGAGCTGCTTGGCTCGCTCTTCTGCGGTCATGTCGTGCTCCCTTCTCTCCCGCATTGCGCGGGCCTCTTGGTTGATTGCTGCCCCCACTGACGCGGGGTCGTTCACGACGTCTACGGTGAGCAGCTCGAAACTCTCAACGACCTGGATGAGGTCGGTTGATTCGTCGTTGGGGTCCAGCTCGTTGGCGCGCACGAACCGGGAGCGCGCCATGCCGTTCGTGGACAGCCCGAGTCGGACTTTCGCGCGGCGTTGCGCGTTCAGGTCACGCCCGGCGGTGGTGTCGAGTAGCAGGCCCTCACCCATGAGCTTGGGGCCGTCCATCCAGACGCGTTCCCACTTGAGGACGGTCTTGGCCGGCGAGCCTTTGTTGCCTTCGAACCAGTCGGGGTGGTCGAGTAACCCGATGAGTTCGCCACGGTCGGCGGCTTCGTTGGCGGTGTTGGCGGCGTCTGCTAAGACCGACGCGGGGTAGTACCTGCCGTTCCTGTTGATCTCGTCGCCGGTGGACAGGGTGGCGGTGATGCGCGCTAGCGCGCCGCTGTCCGGATCTAGGTCTTCAAACAGCACGCGTTCGGTGAGGTCGCGCGTCCGCTCACGCGTCAGCGCCGGGGTCATGCTCGGAGGCATCCGGGCTCCTTTCGTCTGTAGAGGCGTCGTCCTTGGGGATGGCGGCCTGCAGGAAGGCTCCAGGGGCCGTCTCGGCTCCTGGAGCGGTGAGGATGTGCGCCCAGTGCAAACCCAGGCCGGGCGCGGCCGCGTTGGCGGCGTTTGCGAGGGTGTTGGCGTTCAGGATGCGGGCCTGGTTACTGGCGTCCTCGGCGAACTCGCTGCCGCCACCGTCGTCACCGCCGGTTTCGTTGCTCATCAGTTCGGCTTCCAGGGCGGGGTCGTAACCCAACTCCCTAGTAGCGGTCTGGTTACTGATGAGGCCCCGCTCTAGCGCGGCCATCACCCTGTCCGTGTCCGCCTCGGTGTTCCTGACGGGCGGCGCACCAAACGGGATAGTCAACGCGCTAGCCGGCACCTGGATGGTCTTCGGGGTGCGCGTCAGGCCGTCCACTTCGACGATCGTCATGGCGTACAGGCGGTCAGGGCCGAAGCGCCGCACTAGCTCCTTGCGGAACAACTCAGTGAGCACGCCGATGATGAGCTGCTGCAGGCTCTCCATCCGGCGAATCATCGGCTCACTCATGCTCTCGGCCGTGGCCCTATTGCCGGTGTCACCCACGGCCAGGAAGTGCTCAGGGATGCCCGCCACTGATGCGACGGTGCGGATGTAGGCCCTGATGTCTTTTTCGGCGTCGGCGCCTTCGACCTTGGCGGTGAGGAGTTCCAGCTGTTCCGACTGGCCGGTGTTGCGGTCGCGCCAGAGGGTCGCGAGGTGCCCGCTTCGGGGGAGGTTCTTGAACCGCGCAGCTGCGGCGGCTAGTTCCTCCGGCGAGTTAGCGAAGGCGTAGTACACGCCGTTGATTCGCGCCCTGATCTCGTGCAGGGTGAGGCGCGCTTCGAGGAGGCGAGCGTGCGCGTACGCGCTGTTGACGGCGGTCGCTAGGGGGCTCACGCCGAGGGTTTGGGTTGTGAGGCTGCGGGCGGCTGGCTGGTTGCGTCTGAGCGCGAACGACTCAATGCCGACCACCTCACGCTGCTTACGCGGGAGGCGCACGCTCAGAACGCGCCTCGGGTTACCCGCTTCGTACTTGACCTCCACCGGGTGCGTGAGGGTGTCCCACAAGTTCACCCACGCGGGCTGCGTGGGCGGGGCGTCGTCGGCGATTACTGGTAGGAGCACACCGTCCAGCAACCAGTCGCGCAGCATGTCCTTCGACAGTTCCTCGACCTCGTTGAGCGAGTACCACTGTTCGAGCGCCTCGTGCGCGGTGGGGTCGTCCAGGCTGCCGTACGTGACGCCATCACCGAGCGCGAGGTCAATCACGGTGCCGACAGCGCTGTTGAGGAGCGGCGTAGTGTCGTACGCGGCGCGGGTGCGCGCTTGCTCATCAACGGGCGTGTGCACCGTGTCGAAGTCCTTGGCGGACTGCCACGCCTCGAAGACCGTCATGGCCTCGTTGAGGGTGTCGCGCCTGACTTGCTCTAGCGCGGCTCGTAGTTCGCGTTGTTGGCGGGCGCGGTCGAAGAATCGCAACAACGGCCGTCACCTCCTCTCGGTTGTGCTGGGGGCCTACGCGAGGCCGATCGGGTCAATACGCGACGGGCCATCGTCGACGTACCCGTTCACTGCGGCGTCCACCTGGTCGTCTTCGGCGTCGTTCACGCCGGTGAAGTTGCGGTGCTCTTCCAGGAAGACACCGAGCCACGGCGCCGTGACCGCCTCAGGGTCTGGCACGAGCACCCGACCTGCGGCCCACGCTTCGGCGTACGCCTGCGCCTCCGCGTACTTATCGCTAGAACGGGAGACGCTCCGCACCGGGTAACCCTTGCCAGCCAGGAGGTCGACGGTGGCTTTCTGCGGGCCGTTCCCCTCCACGCTGAACTGCGCGCCGGGGTAAGTGGTTCTGAGCGTCTCGAGGCGGCGGAGGGTGCCGTTGATGTCCTCCTGCCAGCGGCTGACGTGCCGCACGTACCACTCAGGCCCGGTAACGGCGTACACGACTGCCGCGCTGTGGTTAGCGCGGCGTTTCGTTGAGTACGCGAGGTCCAGACCGATGACCGTCCGGTGCGACTTGGGGAGTTCCTGGTAGAACGTCGGGTCGCCGAAGAGCTGCGCGTCCCTGGGCCTGGGTAGGCCCTGGTAGAGGCTCGCGAAGGTGTAGGGCTTATCGCGCTTGACCTTCTCTAGCGCCTCTCGGGTGTACCGAGCTGGCCACAGGGGCTCGCCTTCTTCCCGGCCTAGGGGATCGCGGGCGGTTGCGCGGCCGAGCGCGTCGAGGCCGTCAGCGAGTGCGGGTAGGCGTATGACGGTGAACTCGCCGGGGCGGTTCTTGATGAGGCGCCCAGTGAGGTCGTCTTCGTGCCAGCGGGTCATGAGGATGACGACGCTGGCGCCGGGTTCAAGCCTGGTTTCGGCGACGTCCTCGTACCATTTCCAGACTTTCTCGCGGTGGGTGGGGCTGTCGGCTTGTTCGCGGTTGCTGATCGGGTCGTCGATGATGAGGAGGTCAGCGCCGCGGCCGGTGAATTCACCGCCGACGCCGGTGGCGAACACGCCGCCGCCTTGGGTGGTTTGCCAGTCCTTGCGGTTTGCCATGCGCGTGTTTTCCATCACGCCGGCGGCGCGGGCGTAGCGGTGCGCTTTGATGGCTTGCGTCTCGGAGAAGGTTTGCGCGTACGAGCAGTAGGCGACTCGGAGGGTCGGGTGGAGGCGGAGGACGAGGGCGATGAAGTGCAGCAGCGTCTCGCTCTTGGAGTGCCGCGGCGGCACGCTGACGATGAGGCGCTTGGGTTCGTTCGGTATGCCGCGCAGCTCGGTGACGAGCGGGGCGAGGTGCTTGGGGGCTTCGTAGCGCGGGCTGGTGTTCTTGATGAACGCGAAGAGGTCTCTAGTTGACTGGTCGCTGGCTCGTCGCAGGCCCCGCACGTGCGGTGATGGGGTCGAGTCGGATGCTGCCCCAGCGGCGTTCGATGTTCGCGAGAACCGCGGTACGCGTAGGGCCATCCTTCACCTCCTCCGTGAGGGCATGCACGACCTCCATCCCTAGCTGTTCGAGTACCCGATCTAGGGTCTCTAGAGTGATGCTGCCTTCGCGTTTGTGGCGTTCGATGCGGTCGGCCATTGCGCCGACCTTGTCGACGAGGCCGGCGGCGGCGGTGATGTCGAGCATCTGCCGGGGTTTGGTCATGAAGTCGAAGGGGTCGGGTGGGTCGGGTAGGTCAGTGGGTTCGAGGTCTTGCCAGCCGCCGTTCTCTAGGCGTCGGATCATCCGTTCGCGCCAGATTTCGACGGCTTCGCGGTACTTGTCGCCCCAGCTGTTGTGCCACGCGAGGGTGGCTTCGGTGATCTCGTCGTAGCGCTCGACGAAGTCCGTGAGGAGCGCGCGTAGGAGTTTGACTTCGGGGAGGAGGTCGAGCGGCGCGGGGTCGTTCTCGTATTGGTCGAGTAGTTCTCGGAGGCGGGGTCGGGTGATGCTGCTATACCGACCGTGCTTGATTGGCTTGGCGCCGCCGTGGTGTCGGCAGCGGCCCTCTCCAAGGTGGTCCGTCGCTTGTCCCGCTCGGTTCTTGCAGTAGTTCTTGCGCTTCCCGTTCCACGCTCGACAGTAGTAGTTCGGCGAAAGCTTCCCCTGGTACTCGGTGGGCACGAAGCGGTCATTCGGGTTGCCCACGTTTCTCCTTCCCATGCGCAGCGAAGTGGCAGGCGGCGCAGAGCGTCATGCCATTGCTTACCTCGGCGAACAGACGATGCGAAGGAATCTCAGTCGGGTCTTGAAGGTCAGCGACGATCTCAGGAACCGGCACGACGTGGTGAGCGTGCAGCATCGAGGCGTCAGAACCGGGGGGATGGCTTACGCCGCATTCGCGGCACGTGTAGTTGTCGCGCTCAAGGACCGCCGTGCGCCAGCCGCGGGCTTTCTCTGCGGACCTGAAGCGCTCCTCTAGGCTGGTCTTGCCTTCGTCCTTAGCCCTGGACGCGCACTCGTGAGAGCAGTATCGGCGGCCACGATCGAGGCGGTAAGCGATTTCTTGGAAGGGCGCCCCGCAGTGTTCGCACTGAACGGTTTGCCTGGTAACTACTCGGCCAACCGCTGCGGCGTCAGCGCAGGCCTTTGAACAGTACTTCCTCGTGGCTGCGGCGTGACTGTCGCGCGTTTTGTAGGCGCTGCCGCAGTGGTCACACTGCGCGGTGGCCTCAACGGCGACGGCAGCCTTCCAGCAGTCCCGGCTGCAGTAGTCGTGGGGCCGCACTGCTAGAGCGGCGTTGCTGACATTGAACGAGCCGCCGCAGTGAGCGCATTGCTTCGCTGTGGTCGTTAGCGGGCAAGGGCCGTCATGCACGTGCGCCCAATGGGTTGCAACGGCACGTATGTTTCGGCCTCTGAAGTCGCAGGCCGGGCACTGGTGACCGTTGGCTGCTCCATTGCGGCACTGCTTGCACTGCCAGCGCTTCCCATCGGGTGACTTCTTGTAGTTTCCGAATGCATCTAGAGGTTTGGACTCCCGGCAGGTGCTACAGACCTTGCCGTTCGTGGATATAGTTTGCACTGCGCACCTCCATTGTGCGTCGCGTCCGGGGCCGTTGGTAGCGGCGTTACCCGGACACACTTATTTTACCGTACAGGGCGGGCTTTCAGCGCCCCGTGGGTTGGGGCGGACGAGCGACGAGCGGGCCGTCCGCCCCTTCCGTGGGTTTGCCGGTGGTGGCGAGTCAGGCCGCGCCGGTCTGGGTGCGGGCGCTGGTTCTGCCCCAGCTCGCTGCGCTTATGAGGCGCGGCCTGCCCTTGGCATGCCCGCAATGAAAGAACCCCGCCAGGGGGTATTGGCGGGGTCTTGAGTCAAGTCGACTGAGTACCACCCTACTACCCGGTGTTTTCACGGTCAAGGCTCTTCGCTGCCGGCGAGCTGCAGCGCTGCCCTTATAGCCTCCAGGCTGATCGGGTCGTCGTCCGTAAGCAGCGCGGCTTCGACGTTGGCGGGGATGCGGCGCAACTCGCATGCGCCGGCTAGCGCTTCGAGGGCGGCGGCCACGAGGTTGGTGATGGTGCCGTCGTGCCGGTTCCTGGTGAGGTATGGCTGCCCCTCTTCGTCGCGCTCGACCGTGAACGGTTTCCTGCAGGTGGCGTGTTCGAGTGCGCTTTCGTAGTCGGCGATCGTGGCGGCGTTCAGGCGGGAGATTGCGGCGTCGGCAAAGTTCTTATCGAGCGTGACCCGCCAGCTCTGGCCACCTGGCCAGTCTTCCGCCCAGAGTGTCTCGACGATCTTCCAGCTGACGCTGAGGACTTCGACGTAGGCGCTGGGGTTGCTGCCGCGCTTTTCGCCTGGGAGGGTGGGGCCTGGTGGTGGCT
>JBIQMD010000036.1:0-9538 GCA_044463725.1 Truepera radiovictrix | reverse complement strand
CCGCCTGCGCTCCATACGTAGGCGATGAACTCTTGGGCGTCGAACAGCCCGCCGCCGATGTCCATGAAGCCCATCTTCGTCATGGCGCCGTCCGCTACTGCGGAGTTGTCTGCCACGAACTTCACGGAGTCAGCGAACGTGAGGGGCGGGATGGCGCCAGCATCTGCCGCTAGGTCGGTGCGGAAGAACATGGGCCGTGGGCTCATGAGGAGAGGGAGGCCGACCATGTGGCCGTCGTACGAGGCGACGCTGAGGGCGGCTGGCAGGAAGTGGCTCAGCTCGCTCCAATCGGCAAGGTACGGGTCGAGGTTGGCAAGCAGCGGGCCGAAGGTCGCCGCGTACTCGGAGCCGAGGTAGACGATGTCTGGGCCTGAGCCGGTGGTGATCCAGCCCGCTACCGCAGCGTCGAAGTCGCCCCAGCCGCCCGTGAGGATGTCGAGCGTGACGCCGGGGTTCTCAGCTTCGAACTCTGGGAAGGCCACGTCGCGGAACCAGGCCATGGTGTCCTCGGTCAGGCCGGTGATGTAGATCTCTAGGTTGCGTTGGGCGCTGGCCGCACCGAACATGAGCGTTACGGCGACTAACATGGTCATGAACTTCTTCATCTATGCCTCCATGGTTCGTTTGGGGCTCGCCGGAGCCTACCGTTGCCTGGCTCCGAGGTAGCTGGGGGCTGGTCTAGCTGCGGGCGGTCACCTCCCTGCGCAGTTAGTAAAGCAGCATTACTTACTATGACTGGCTTAGGGTAGGGGCTGGCACCGCGCTTGTCAAGCACCCCGTGATAGGGTCGCTGACAACGCGCCAAGGGCACCTCGACCGGGTGCCGCTCAGGAGTCGCACCATGAACGTGACCGAAGCGAAACGCTGGCTACTCACGGAAGCCGCCAAGCGCGGCGTCGAACTAGAGGTGTTAGCCACCAGCGAGAGCAGCCTGAGGCTGGAGACGCGCGGCGGCAAGGCGTCCGACGTCCACTCGTCCACCAAGGCGGGCATCGGCTTGCGTGTGGTGGCCGACGGCCGCACTGGCTACGCCTCGACGGAGGAGCTAACGGCCGACGCCCTCGCCTGGGCCCTCAATGAGGCAATAGAGAACGCCTCGCTGACCCCAGCAGGCAACGCGGCCTTGCCGGCCGGCGGGCAACTAGGCCGCGTCGACCTCCTCGGCGAGGGCCTCTCCGCCACCATCGAAGACAAGCTGGCCACCGCTGCGGCGTTCGAGGCCGGGCTCACCCAGGACCCCCGCCTGCAGTCCATGCAGATGGGCCGCTACATCGAGTCGGAGCAGCGCATCGAGATCGGCTCTAGCGCCGGCGTAGACGGCGGTTACCGCGCAGGCACCGCCGTGCTCGTCGCTGGCGTTGTCCTGCGCGAAGGCGACAGCGTCAAACAGGGCTTCAACGTCCATGCAGAAGGCGACTACCACCAGCTAGAGCCCGGCCGCACGGCGCAAGAGACCCTGACGAAGGTCGGCCGCCACCTCGGCGCGAAGGCGCTAGTAACCGGTCGCCGCCGCGCCACCTTCGAACCAGACGTCGTCGGTCAGCTCCTCCAGCTCCTCGCTTACTCGCTCTCGGGCAAGGCAGTTGCCGAAGGCAAGAGCCACCTGGCAGACAAGCTGGGCCAGCGCGTAGCCGCACCCCTCATAACGCTCGTCGACGACGCCACGCTCTCCCACGCGCTCGGCACGAGGCCGTTCGATTCGGAAGGCACCATCTCGCAGCGCCTAACCCTCATCGAGGAGGGCGTGCTGCGGTCGTTCATGCACAACTCCGCCACGGCAAGACGCACGGGGCAGGCGAACACCGGTCACGCGTACCGCACTTATGCGAGCACGCTCGAGGTGCGCCCAAGCAACCTGATACTCCAGCCCGGCAGCGGCATAGCGGCAGGTGACGGCGTAACCGTGACCGACCTCATGGGCGTCCACGCTGGCGCCAACCCCATCAGCGGCGAGGTGAGCGTGCAGGCCATGGGCCTCGAAACGCAGGGTGGCGAGGCCCGGCCAGTCGACGATTTCGCGATCTCCTTCAACCTCTTCGACCTCTTGGGGCGGGTAAGCGCCGTTGGCAACGACCCAACCTGGGTCTTCGCTTTCGGCGCCCCTATCCTCACGCCGAGCATCAGCGTCGAGGACGTGAGCTTCGCAGGGGGTTGAACGCATGCGTTACGCGTTCCTGCGGGCCGTCAACGTCGGCGGCCGCAGCAAACTGCCGATGCGCGAGCTGGTAGCGGCAGCAGCAGCTGCCGGCCTCGGCAACACCGAGTTCCTCCTCCAGTCAGGCAACCTGGTCATGCACGACTCCGCGCTCAGCGATCAGGGCCTGCGCGCGGCCTTGGAGAACCTTGCGGCCGAACGCTTCGGGGTAACGACGCGCGTCGTGCTGCGTACGCCGCGGGCCCTGACCACCACCTTGGCCCTGAACCCGTACGCTGACCAGCCAACCATGTACCTGAGCCTGTGGGACGAGGAACCGACGCCTGCCGCACTAGAGGAGTTGGCGCGCTCGAAGTTCACCGACGCCGAGTTTCACATCGTGCCGGGCGCCATGTTCATCCTCTATTCGGGCGAGTCGCACACTTCCAAGCTCAACAACACGTTTGTCGAGCGCAAGTTGGGCGTCTACACGACCGTACGCAACCTGCGCACACTCACGCGCATGCTCGAGCGCTGGCCAGCCTGACTACCTCGGCGCTCCCGCCCAGGCGCTCCCGTGCTCAGCGCCTGACGTAGCCGTTGAACTCTGATTCGCACACCATGAACTGCCACTCCGCCCTTGGCCAGGGGCACATGAGCGTGAAACCGTCAGGGATATGCGCTATGTCGTTCGTCTCTGGCCGGTAATTCCAGGTGTAGTAGCTCGTCTGCGGCACTAGGTCGTAGCGCAGAACCTGATCGAGCTCATCGCAATCGAAGATGTTGACGATCACCGTTGCGGCCTTGGCCTGCAACCGCAGGTGGCCGATGATGTTGCCGCCCTGGTACTGCGCTGGCTGCGTGATGGAGAAGGTCGGCGTGCCGCGCTCGTAGTAGACGTAGTCTTTCTTGCAGATGCCTTCGTAGTTGTAGCTGCGCCACGCGTGGGCGAGCTCGTAATCCGCCTCGCCGAACCGCAGCCACTCGTGGCCGCTGCCGTTGTACTCCGGGAGGTAGAACGCGCCAGTGCTTGGATTATAGAAGTTGAGGTCCGAGTCGTATGCCGCCGCCCAGGTCGCCACGAATTCGCTGTAGACGGCCACGTCACCGAGGACGAAGTCGGCAGGTTGCGCGGGCTGGTACCCGGGCATGAGCGGCGTGTGGTGCAACAACTCCAGGTCCAGTTCGTGCGGTCCTCCCGTGAGCACCAGGTCGTAGCTCCGCAGACCGTTGAAGTCGAAAGACTCCTTGATGACGAAATCGTAGACGAGCGGGTCCGTCCCCAGGTCCCATGAACCAGGGTTGTTGCAGCCGGCAACGTCAACTCGGTGCTGCGCCGGTTGCAGCACCAACCTGCCTCCGTCGGCCCGCAGCGTGCCCGCCGACTGTTCGTAGTAGCTGTACTGCAGGGCGCAGTTCGTCTCGTAGCCAGACGTGTAGTAGGCCATGTAGTAGCTGGCGTCTGCGTCGACCCTGAGCTGGGCGCTAAACCCGGAGGTGGCCGTGAACTCGCGCCCAGTGCCGAGGTCGCGGTAGTCACCCGACGAGGCCCTCGTCTCCTGCCAGAGCCCGACGAGTTCGGTTGGAGCGGCGCCCGCTGGCGCCTGTGGCTGCGTAGAGGCTGGTGCCGCCTGCACGCCATCGGTGAGGCGGAACTCCAAGCCTTGCAGCGGTGGCGTGACTAGTATTGCCTCACCGTCAGCGCCGAGCAGGACACTCAGCTCGCTCTCCTCAGGCTCGCCGTTGCCGTTCGCGTCGAGCCAGGCGATCAAGACGTAGGCGCCCTCGGTGAGCCCGTCGATGCTGAACGCTTGCCGTCTGCCGCTGCCGGCAAGTTCCGCGTAACCGCTTAGCGCCTCGTCACAGCCGTCGGCGCTTGGGTAACACGCGAGCACCACATATCCCTTGGTCTCGGGGGCGAACAGCGTGCCGCTGATGCTCCCCTGGGCACCGGCGAAGGCGGACAGGAGCAGAACCGAGACTAAGCGCAGGAACCTCAAGAGGACCTCCAGCTACGCCGCAATCCGCGGCGTTCAGGGCCATGCTGGCATGCGCAGGCTGGCGCGCAGCGGTGCAGAATACTCAATCGACCCGTTGACAACACGCCGCGCAGCGCCAGCGACCCGTTACCGCGTCGCGGGCCGCGGAGCGTCGCTTGCTTCCAGCTGCGCTGGCTCGTCTGGGTAGTCATGCGCCGTCAGCGCAGCCGCATTGAAGCGCCGCACGATGGTCATGGCCAACAGGGTCAGAACGGCCAGGGCCATCCCGGCAGAGCCGAAGCCGAAGCGGAACGAGGTGGCAGCAACCACGACGCCGCTAAGCGTTGGCGCGAAGACCTCGACGGTGTGGTTGATGGAGAGCCGCAGGCTAAGGGCAACGCCGCGGTCGCGAGCAGGCACGTGAGAGGCAACTGCCACGATGCTGAGGGGGAACGCGATGCCCGTCCCGAAGCCGACGAGCACGGCAAGCGCGGCGAAACTCGCCACGCTCTGGGCCACCGACAAGAGCCCAACCCCGACCGCTACCGCCCCCATCGAGACGACGAGCGTGTTGCCAGTGCCGCCCAACGTTCGCGTCACGAGCGGCATGATCGGCCGGATGAGCACGGAGGTGAGCGAACCCAGGCTAACGAGCGACCCGATGAGGGTGGCCGACATACCCATCTCGTCGAGCATGACCGGCAGGAACGCCTCGCGCATGGTAATCGCAAGGAACACGCCAGCGCTGGTGAGCACCGCCATCTGCAGGCCGACGTTGCGCAGGGTTGCCACGACGGCGCCCTTGCGCGGCGGCCCCGCGCGCACGCGCCCGCCCGCCGTGTGACGCGCGGAGCGCACCACCAAGAACCCGAAGAGCATGGCTGCTAGCAGCACGACGAACACGGCCGCATAGCTGATGCGGTACCCGGCGCTGTCGATGATGGCGCCGACCAGGACGGGCCCGACCATGCGGCCGCCGGCCAACCACGTGGAGTGCACCGCGAAGTTGCTCTCGTGCGTGCGGCCGTTGCCGAGCGAGGCCACCAACGATTGCGACGCGAGCGTGAAGAAGATGTAGAAGAACCCGAGCACGAGCCGCGAGGCCGCCAGCGCGGCGACGCCGGGGAAAACCACGACCCCTAGCGGCGCCAAGCCCAACCCGACCAGGCCAAGGAAGAACCAGCGCTGCGCCCCCAGTGCATCGACCCAACGCCCGGCGGGCAACGCGAGCACGACCGGGAATATCCCGGGTAGCGCCATGAGCACCCCAAGCCACTGCGCTCCAAGCCCGAGCGCAACGGCGTAGAGGGGCACCATGACCGCCATCATGCTGGAGGCCATCGTCATCAGGCCAGAAGCCAGGCACTGGTAAAGGAACGAACGAGTGACCGGCACGGTTTTAGTCCTTCGTCTTCGAAATACCCAGTGGCCGCCCCGCCAGCGAGTGACGCCCAGGGTAACGCCGGGGGCCTACAATCAGGCCCAGATGCCAGCGACTTCGGTAACCAAACGGATAGATGCGAACTCAACTTCTTGGCTGGGCGACCTGGACGCCTGGCGCACCCAGCGCGTAAGCAGCCTCCTCGGACCGTTCGGGTGGTGGTCCATCACCTGCCTCGTGTGGTTGGACGAGGGCGCGAACACCGTCGGGAGTGGCGCGAACAGCACGGTGAGCCTCGCGCAACGACTGCCGGGCCTTGCCGCTATCCTGGTCGTCGACGGCGCGCGGCTGACCATCACCCCGGCGGCGGGCGCCAACCTCACCCTCGGCGACGGGCACAAGGGCGGCGCCGAACCGTTCACTGAACCACTAACCGTGACGGGCGATCAGGCGTTCATCGTCGGTGACGAGCAGCCCGTCATGGTCAACGTCGTGCGGCGCGGCGACGCGTGGGGCGTGCGCGTTCACGACCCCGTCCACGCGGCAGGTAAGAGCGTGACGACTGACGTGGCGTGGTTCGGCGCGGCGCCAGAGTGGGCGTTGGACGCTGAGTTCCTGCCGGCAACCGACCACGAGGAAGTGCCGATCAGCAACGTGATCGGGCAAGTGAGCATGCAACCGGTGGCCGGGCGCGTGCGCTTCGAACACGCGGGCGCCAGCTACACGCTGCTCGCCACGCCAGCTGGGGGCGGCAAGCTGTTCATCAATTTCCGCGACGCCAGCAACCAGGACTACGACCACCAGAGCGCCGAACCCATGAGCTACTCTGGCGGGCGCTTCCTAGTCACCGATGCGCAAGACGGCGGCCGCGTGACGCTCGACTTCAACCGCGCCTACCACCCTCCGTGTGCGCACACTCCGTACGCCACCTGCCCAGTGCCGACGCCGGGCAACACGCTGCCGTTCGCCGTAGCGGCGGGCGAGCGGCTGCCTTGAGGTTAGCGCCGGGCAAGGCTAGTAGCGCACCTCGCCTACGAGTACGCCGGTGAGGCTCACGTCTACCCCGTCCGGCCGGTGGGTCAACGCCAGCGGCTCGGCGCCGGTGGCGCTGACGCTGTCGCCACTCCACCACTCGCCCTCGCTAAGGCCGAGCAAGGCAACGAGGTCAAGCTCCTCCGTCATGCCTGACTCCGGGTCCGTGAGGTGCAGCACCGAGCCGGTGACGCGTACGAGGAACCATGCCGCGCCACTGGGGTCGTGCATCTGCCAGGTGCCGTCCGGCAGGTCGCCCGCTTCGGGTGCGGTGGCTGGCGTGAGGACGTAAACGTCTGGCTGCCCAACCGTGCCTGGCTTCGGGTGGTCGGTGACCGTCACCTGAGTGGTGCCAAGCGGCGCGAGGTTGAGGCCGAGGGCGATGAAGACCGCCAACAGTGGGCCCATCAGCGGGCCGCATCCAGGGGTGAGGAAAGGCGTGGCATGGCCGAGTCTAGCGCCCTGGCGGCAGCAAGCGTTTAGGCTGGGCGCATGCCAGCTGATCCCGACCTCCCAGTCGCGGCCACCCGCGTTGACACCATCGACACGCCTTGCGTGGTCGTCGACCTCGACGTCGTCGATCGCAACATCGGCCGCCTGCAGGAGTACTTGAGCGAGCACGGCATCGCCAACCGGCCGCACATCAAGACGCACAAGCTCCCGCTACTCGCGCACTGGCAAGTGGCTGCCGGCGCTAGAGGGATCACGGTGCAGAGCGTCGGCGAGGCCGAAGTCATGGCGGCAGCCGGGCTGGACGACATCCTCATCACCTACAACGTCATGGGCGCCGACAAGGTGCGGCGCCTGGCGCAGGTAGCGCAGCTCGCACGGGTGCGCGTGGCGCTAGACAACGAGGTGGCGCTAGAGGCCGTGGCGGCCGCCGCGCTGTTGGCCGAGCGCAAGATCGGCGTGCTCATCGAGTTCGAGTCAGGCAAGCTGCGCCAGGGAGTCGTCACGCCGGAGGAAGCCGCCCTACTGGCCAAGGTCGCAGCTGAACGACCGTACCTCGAGTTCCTCGGGCTTCTCACCTACCCCAACGCAGACGCCGTGCCCACGTTCGTGACCCGCACGCGCGAGCTGCTGGGCGAAGCGGGGCTCGAGCTCAAGGTCGTCTCCGTCGGCGGCACGCCGCTCATGTGGAGCACCCACGTGGCTGGCGTTGCGACGGAACTGCGCGCAGGCACCTACATCTACAACGATCGCAACAGCATGGCCGCTGGCGCAGCTGCGCTCGAGGATTGCGCGCTGCACGTGCACGTGACGCTGGTGAGCAAGCCGACGGCTAACCGCGGCGTCATCGACGCCGGCTCGAAGACGCTGACGAGCGACCTGTTCAGGGCGCAAGGCGGCGGCTACGGGCTTATCCTCGAGTACCCGGAGGCGAAGATCACGGAGTTGTCCGAGGAGCACGGCGCCGTCGACTTCTCGGAGTGCTCACGCACCCCTGCCATCGGGGAGCGCCTACGGGTGGTGCCCAACCACGTCTGCCCCGTGTCCAACTTGCATGACGAGGTATACGCTCACCGCGGCGGCGTGCTGGTGGCAACGCTACCAGTAGCTGCGCGCGGCAAGACAAGGTGATCGCCGGCGGATACGGGCATCTGAGCTACTTAGTGACCATTGCCACCGTTCGCGATTCTTTCGGGACTACCCTGATTGTGCTTCGGGATACGCTGCGCGGTCGCCCTGATGGCTGGCAGCGGTACCCGGACAGGCGCGCTGTTGACGCCGCCTCGCCTCCCGCCACTAGCCTCGGCTAGCCGCGGCCCGCCTGGACAGGTGACAGCCAACACCGGCCGGGGGTCCGAGGACGTCAGTCCATCAGGGAGAAAGCCGGCGAACATGCGCACGAGTGTGCGGCCAACCCTGCGGGCAATCCGTCTCGTAGTGGTGGCCATACTAGTCAGTGGCGCCGCCTGGGCGCAGGACGCGTCCTCCATCTCGGTTAGCTCATTCACCAGCGACTTCTCTGCCATGAAGATGCTCACGGACCTGGCTAGCAAGGGCACCGGGAAGATCGGCGTGCTGCTACCAGAGACGACGACATCGGCGCGGTACACGGCGTTCGACGCGCCCTTCCTCAAGCAGGCCTTCCAGGCTGCCGGGGTGCCCGACTCCGACGTCATCCTCACGAACGCGCAAGGCAGCGAAGCAACGCAACTCACGCAGGCCCAAGCCGCCATCACCCAGGGCGCAACGGTCCTCCTCGTCGACCCCATCTCGTCAGGCGTCGGTGCCTCGATCGAGAAGTACGCGGCCGATAACGGCGTTGCCGTCATCGACTACGACCGCCTCACGCTCGGCGGCTCGCGCGCGTACTACGTGAGCTTCGACAACGTCCAGGTCGGCAAACTCATCGGCGACGGCTTCGTCGCTTGCGTCACCGACTGGAAAGTCGCCAACCCGCACATCCTGATCATGAACGGGGCGCCGACGGACAACAACGCCACGCTCTTCGCTCAGGGCTACCACTCCGTGCTCGACCCGCTCATCAGCGCGGGCACGTACACGCTGGTCGGCGAGCCAGCAGGCACGTGGGACCCGGCCCAGGCGCGCACCACCTTCGAGGGGCAGTACACGGCGCATAACGACATCAACGCCGTCGTGACCCCGAACGATGACAACGCCAACGCCGTCATCGCCTACCTCAAGACCCTCAACGTGCCGGCCAACACCTTCCCGACCACCGGTCAGGACGCCACGCTTCAGGGCCTGCAGAACGTCCTCGCCGGCTACCAGTGCGGCACCGTCTACAAGCCCATCAACCTCGAGGCGCAAGCCGCCGCCGCGCTGGCGATCTTCCTGCGCGCAGGCGAAGTCCCGCCGAGTGGGCTCGTCAACAGCACCACGCCAGACACGGAATCCAAGATGGACGTACCGTCCGTGCTCCTCACCCCGATCTGGGTGACCACCAAGAACATGGCCGACACCGTCGTCAAGGACGGGTTCACCAAGGCAGCCGACTTATGCGCTGGTTTCACCGACCAATGCAAGGCCGCCGGGATCGGCCAG